>NZ_JBXWSB010000203.1:0-4893 GCF_059613205.1 Ruegeria sp. BHSB064 | reverse complement strand
CATGCCTTCGACAACGTCGGTCTCGGTTTCCAGACCTTTGTTTTCTTCGACGGTGATAACGCCTTCGTTGCCAACCTTCTGCATCGCGTCTGCGATCTGCTGGCCGATTTCTGCTTCGCCGTTGGCCGAGATGGTGCCAACCTGAGCAACTTCTGCCGAGTCTTTGACTTCACGCGAAGCCGACTTGATGCCTTCAACAACCTTGGCAGTCGCCAGGTCGATGCCGCGCTTCAGGTCCATCGGGTTCAGGCCGGCTGCAACCTGCTTCAGACCTTCGCGAACGATGGCCTGTGCCAGAACGGTTGCGGTGGTGGTGCCGTCACCGGCTTCGTCATTGGTGCGGCTGGCGACTTCTTTCACCATCTGCGCGCCCATGTTTTCGAACTTGTCTTCCAGTTCGATTTCCTTGGCAACCGACACACCGTCTTTGGTGATGCGCGGCGCGCCGAAGGATTTGTCCAGAACCACGTTGCGGCCTTTAGGGCCCAGGGTCACTTTAACAGCATCGGCCAGAACATTTACGCCTGCCAGCATGCGGTTACGGGCATCGGTGTCGAATTTGACGTCCTTTGCAGCCATGTCGTTTCTCCTTGAGAAATAAGTTTGGAATGAAGATCAGAGGAAGCGCGCAGGCTTACTCGATGATCCCCATGATGTCGCTTTCTTTCATCATCAGCAGCTCTTCGCCGTCGACCTGAACCTCGGTGCCCGACCATTTGCCGAACAGGATCTTGTCGCCAGCTTTGACAGCCATTGCGATCAGCTCGCCGCTGTCCTTGCGCGCGCCTTCGCCGGTTGCGACGACTTCGCCTTCGCTGGGCTTTTCTTTTGCGCTGTCAGGAATGATCAGTCCGCCTGCGGTTTTCTCTTCGCTTTCGGTACGGCGAACCAGCACACGGTCATGAAGCGGTTTCAATGCCATCTTTGTAGCTCCTTGGGCTCAAAGTTTGTTTATCCTCCCCTCGCCTTCCGACGAGGCGTTAGCACTCGATGCGTGTGAGTGATAACGACGCATAGCTAGGGAGTCTAAAACCCCGAGTCAACAAGTTGTGAGGGATTTTTTTAGCGGATGGGATCAGTCCGTCTGTTCCCAGCTGTAGGCCCAGTGCTTCAGCCCTTCGCTTCCCTGAGAGGTAAGGCCGTAGACGCCTTTTTCAACCTTCTCAAACCACCCATAGTGGTTTTCACGCATAAGCCTGGTTGCAACCGGAACGCCCACCGATTTGGCAACTTCTGCCCCTTTGGTCGGGCCCTTCTCGGCCAGAAAGGCCGCGCATTTCAGCGCGTCCTGCCGATAGGCGGTTACAATACCATGCCGCGTTGCGCCACCCGCGTTCGGGTCCCCTTCCAACCGGTCGAATTCGCGCAGCAGCCGCGTGGCCTTGGCTTTGTTCTTTCGTGGCGCATAGGGGCCGGGATCGCATTGTACTTCGACCGTGCCATCAGCGCGCACTGTGATCAGGCCCAGGCCCAATCGTCGGCACAACGCCAGATTGTCTTTAAGAGCACGCCGCGCGCTTCGACCCGTTGGTTTGCTGACTGCGATATAGACCTGATCCGTCAATTTCAGCCGTGTGATCGCCTGGTGGAACAGCGACAGCGTGAACCGCAATTTCAGCTCAACGATAACGGGTTCCTCACCCTCGCGCACCGCAACAACATCAGCTGCCCCGACCTCGCCCTTCACGGTGTATCCCTGCCGCTCCAGCAGCGCTTTGATCGGGGGATAGAGGTCCTGCTCGCGGGTCATGGGTTTATGCTACGCAAACTGGTGTGGATTACCAGCCAGCAGATCGGAAAACGCAATCGAACTTGCAACATCCCATCCGCAGGTACACTGTTGCAGCAACTCTGATTTCAAAGGAAATTCAACAATGCGCCTGCTTCTTTTCTTCATCAGCCTTTTGTTGCCCGCCATGGCGCAGGCTGGCTGCGAAGGGCGCGACCTGCGAGGCGATTTGTCCCCTGCGGTTCAAGCCGAGATGCAGGAAGCTCTGGCAGACATTCTGTATCCCGAAGGCAATCATTGGATTGCAACCAAAGACGACACTGTGCTGCATCTTGTGGGCACTATGCACCTGAACTACCCGCAAATGGACGCAATCGTCGAGCGTCTGACTCCAACGATCACGCAGGCCGATGCGGTCTATTTTGAAATCCTTCAGGACGACATGAAAGCCTGGGAACAGAAACTTGCAGCTGACCCAAGCCCGGTCCTGATCACGTCAGGGCCCACACTTGTTGATCTGCTTTCTGAGGAGGACTGGGCCACCCTTTCGGCAGAGATGGCTGACCGCGGCATTCCAAGCTGGATGGGCGCCAAGATGCGCCCATGGTTCCTGAGTATGACTCTGGCCTTACCGGCCTGCATCATACAGGATCCCAACGGAACCAACGGATTGGACGCGCGCCTGACGCAGCTGGCAAAAGAGCACGGTATCCCACAATATTCATTGGAAAGTATCGAAGACCTGATGGCTATGTTCGATGCATATTCAATCGAAGAACAGGCTCAATCACTCGCTCGGATGGCCGGAACCTTCCAAAACATGGAAGACCAGATCGCCACCATGGCGAGCTCGTATTTTGACGAAAAACACGCGGAAGTCTTTGTGTTGGGCCGAATTCTGGGACAAGAACTATCAGGTCTAACAGCCGAAGAATTTGAAGCCGAGTGGGCAGAGTTCGAACAGCAGTTGGTGATTGAACGAAACGCCAACTGGATGACGCATATTCTTGAGATCGAGGATCAGACTGCCGTCATTGCTGTGGGGGCTGGCCACTTTAGCGATGAACATGGTCTGCTGAACCAGTTAGAGCAGGCAGGATACAGCCTGACGCGGGCGGAGTTCTGAACCGCCGGGCAGTTTTCAGACCAACGGTCGCACATTGTCGACTGTGTCGTGACAACGGCGTTTGCCCGCCCTATAAGGCGCGCAAATTTCCAATCCGCAGGACGCTGACATGACAACCCTAGTATTTGGCCACAAATCCCCCGATACCGACTCAACAGGCTCGCCGATCCTGTGGTCGTGGTATCTGAACGAGATCAAAGGTGAGCAGACCGAGCCGGTACTGCTGGGTGAGCCCAACACCGAAGCGGCCTTTATGCTTGAAAACTGGGACCTGCCCAAACCACGCATCATCGAAGATCTGGCCGCAGACACCCCCGTTGTCATCGTCGACACCAACAACCCGGCGGAACTGCCTGCCAGTATCAACGACGCTGATATCCGCGCCATCATCGACCACCACAAGCTGGTCGGTGGACTGGAAACCAAAGGTCCGATCGACATCACCGTGCGCCCTCTGGCCTGCACCGCGACCATCATGGTCGACCTGATGGGCGACGACGCTGCCAAGATGCCCGACGCCATCAAGGGCGCGGCCCTGACCTGCATTCTGTCGGACACGCTGGAATTCCGCTCGCCCACCACCACGGCGCATGACCGCGCGGTCGCTGAAAAGCTGGCAGCCGAACTTGAGCTAGACATCTCGGCCTATGCCGCCGACATGTTTGCCGCGAAATCAGACGTCTCGTCCTTTTCTGACGCCGAGCTGATCCGCATGGACAGCAAGGAATACGAGGTTGACGGCACCAAATTCCGCGTCTCGGTTCTGGAGACCACAGCCCCCGGCGTTGTGCTGGATCGCAAAGCCAGCCTGGCTGCATCGATGGTTGACGTGGCCGCTGAAGACGGTGTCGACCAGGTTCTTCTTTTCGTCGTCGATATTCTGAACGAAGAGGCCACGCTGCTGGTGCCCAACGATCTGGTCAAATCCGTTGCCGAGAAAAGCTTTGGTGCAGCCGTTGACGGCGATGCCGTTGTCCTGCCGGGCATCATGAGCCGGAAAAAGCAGATCATTCCAAACCTGAAGGTCTGATCAGCAATTGAAGTCAAAAGAGTGGCGTCCAACCGGGCGCCTTTTTTCTTTTTGTTGAGCCATTTGCGGAAACGACATCGGTTGCTAACCTGTCTGTGGGTACGGAACTCAAAATAGGTCAGGCACACACCATCGTTATTCGAAGCCTCAGCACGACCAAGGGCATCCTTCGATTTGAGGGGACAGACAAAGCCGCATATTGGCGACGCTTTGCGATGCTGCTGACTCTGTCAGTTGTGATCGCCACTATGGGATTGCTGCGCAATTCCGGGGCTGTTGTCATTGCGGCCATGCTTGTCGCGCCCCTTATGACGCCAATCCTGGGGGTGGCTGCCGCGATGGTCATGGGGTGGCTGAAACGCGCAGTTGCTCTTGCCCTTACGGTGTGTTTAGCGGCCTGTGCCTGTGTGCTGATGGCGTGGTTCATGGTCTATGTCGCAGACGTCCCACGCGGTATCTTGATCCCCGATCAGGTACTTGCACGTACAGACCCTGGAACCGAAGACCTGATCGTCGCGCTCGCCGCTGGCGTTGCCGGGGCCTATGTTCAAATCAACAAATCCGAGCTGAGCCTATTACCCGGCGCAGCCATTGGCGTTTCTCTTGTGCCGCCGCTCTCAGCAGCAGGTATTTTGTTGTATTTTGGCGAGCCTGCCGAGGCCTACGAGGCGGGATTGTTATTCGCAACAAACCTTGGTGCAATCATTCTTTCGGCCTGCGCTGTCTATCTGGTCTACGCAGCACGGTCCGTGGTTTTCAGCAAGGGCAAGCGAAAACTGAATTTCACAGCAAGCGTGTTTGTCGCGCTGGCATTCCTGGTTGTCGTGGTGCTGCAACTTGGGAAATCCACCTATAATCGGTATCTCGAAACCCGCACCGAAGCCCAACTGGCCCAAGCCATACGGGAATGGGCCGATCCTGTTTCAGTTGAAATCATTCGTGTTGATGTCAACGCCCAGCGCAAGCGGGTAGAGGTCTGGTTGATCGTTGATCTGCCCGTCGAAGCGC
>NZ_JBXWSB010000202.1:0-5023 GCF_059613205.1 Ruegeria sp. BHSB064 | reverse complement strand
TGTGCCCGCCATGCGCACCGCTGACCGAGATCGTGACGTGTTCCGTCCCAGGTTTCTGTGCCGCCATATCCCAGAGCCCCAGAACACCTAACCACCAAACGTTGTCGCGGGTGCGATACCGACGTGGGGGCCGGTCATGCGGACCAACCGACAGGAACACCTTGCGACCGGCGCGGTTCAATTCATCCGCGATCTGCGCACCGGACGAACCGGCCCCCACAACCATGACCGCCCCTTCAGGCAGTTGCTCGGGGTTTTTGTAGTAAAAAGAGTGAAGTTGCTTGACCCCTGCCGTTTCCGGCACGATCGGTGGAATGACCGGGTGCTGGAACGCGCCTGTTGCCGCGACAATGCGCTTGGCATGGATTTCACCGGCGCTCGTTTCAATACGGAAACCTCCTTCACCGGGCAACCGTTCTGCTTTCAATGCTTCAACGCCCTCGCGGATCGGGGCATTTACCATTTCCGCGTATTCCACAAGGTATTCGGCGACGCGGTCCTTGGGTACAAATGCATCCGGGTCGTCCCCTTCGAAAGGAAGGCTGGGAAAACGGTCATGCCAGCACGGGCCATTCGCAACCAAAGCATCCCAACGTCCGGTGCGCCATGCCTCGGCGGTGCGGTTCTTTTCCAGAATGATGTGCGGCACTCTGTTATTCCCAAGGTGTTCGCTGAGCGCGATACCCGCCTGTCCGCCGCCAACAACCAGCGTATCCGTTTTCTCGATGGACATGTGTCGGTTCCCTATTACTGAGTCTCGAATTGACCTGAACAGGCCGTCGTTTTTTGTGCGTTTTGCGCTGGTTCAACGGGCGTGCGACCGTAATGGTCGGACCGCCCTACACGATCAAAAAAACGACATCAGGCTCTAGCCGTAGCAATGACCTGTACCGAGTATAGGCCGCTTTAGCTTACCACTGCCTGTGCCACTCCAGCACGTATTGCACGTTTCCGGGATAAGTTTTCACATGTTCGGAAAAGGAGAAATTACTGTCTAACTTACTCTTAATTAGGCTTTGACTAAGCCGCATAGAATTAAGTTGGAATCCCTGCCGTTTTTCCCCTTTCGGAAAGATACGGCGCTATCAGATAGTACAGTTCGCCCTGTGACGAGATATGGCACTTTCGATAAAGTTGCTTGCGCAGTACCTTGACGGTCTGGGGGCTGATACCAAGTGTAAGTCCAATGGAAATCGACGAATGTCCCTGAAGAATTAACAGTGCCACCTGTGCCTGTCTTGGGCTCAGTCCGATGTTCTGTTCTGCGGAAAGGCGATGGCGCAATTGCTCAACCACATCTTCCGGTTCTGTTTCGTTCGAAGGCTTCAGATCTGGCCAGTTCTTTCGTACCAGCGCATTGACGACCGGGGCGACGGTATTGGCCGCGTTGTAATCCTTGGGTGAAAACCGCGATGCGGTGGTCGCGTCCCTTCCGATACATACTGTGATCGAGTTTTCAGGGGTAGGGCGGGCGAAGTAGGCAAGCTCATCCGTCAAAGTCGTGTTTTTGTAGTAGGATTTGAAATACTCATTTCGCTGAAACTGATCGGGTGCAACATTCGTCAATCTGTAAAGACCGTCCGCCGCCCGGCTTTGATGCAGGCCATAAAACGGATCCAACAGATAAGCGCCTTTGACATAATGGCTGTCGATCCGCTCAAAAACACGGCTGTTGCGCGCATAGGTCATTAGAACCTGCGGGCTGCCGTGCTGAAAGAAGGCGATGATTGCGAAATTGTCAAAGGAACATGTTGCATCCAGCCACGTGTAAAGCGCGTCGCCAAAACTTTCTGATCCGATTGCCAGGATTGCGGCTGACAGAGCGTCTGGTGCTGAAATGGACGACATCTTCGAATACCCCTCTGGGGGTATATACCCCTTGAAACGACCAAAGTAACCTTTCTCCTTAAGATTAGTGGTATGTTGTGGCGCCAGCGATCGCGGTGCGACCGGGCGACGCCGGATCAGCTAACTTGCATCGGGAATACAGAGGACTCGATCATGACCGAAGATACGCTCGACCGTCTTTTCCAAGACGAACCCTAGACCAAAGGTGTTGAAACTATCCCTCCCGCCACCATCACCGAAATCGACTTCGGTTTCTAATTCTGGACCCGAGGACACATCCCTCTGACACATATCGGCCACCGACAAGGAGCCAGCCATGCGCGACCCACGCTATGACATTTTGTTCGAACCAATGAAGATTGGCCCCCTGACAGCCAAGAATAGGTTCTATCAAGTGCCCCATTGCAACGGAGGTGGATACAGAGACCCATCAGCAGCGGCTGCGATGCGAGGCATCAAGGCCGAAGGTGGGTGGGGCGTCATCTTCACCGAACAGTGCGAGATGCACCACACATCAGAGATTACACCTTTTATCGAGTTACGCCTGTGGGAAGACAAGGACATCCCGCAACTGCGCAAAATGTCCGAAAGCATGAAGACGCATGGCGCGCTGGCCGGCATTCAGCTTGCCTATTCCGGTATCAACGGTCCCAACCTTTACACCAAAGAGGTTCCACTGGCGCCTTCGGCCATGCCGATCCGCACCTTTACCAATGATCCGGTGCAGGCCCGTGCATTGGACAAGCAGGACATCAAGGACCTGCGTCGTTGGTTCGTGAATGCCGCAAAACGCTCGAAGGAAGCGGGTTTCGACCTGATCTGCCTGTATGGTGCGCACGGTTTTGGTATTTTCCAGCATTTCCTCAGCCGCGCTACGAACCAACGCACGGACGAATACGGCGGCTCATTGGAAAACCGTGCCCGCTTCAGTCAGGAGGTTATTGCCGATATGCGCGATGCCGTGGGCGATAAGATGGCGATCACGCTTCGGGTGTCGTTGGACGAATCCATTGGCGATCTGGGCTTCTCGAACGCTGAAGTGCGCGACTACATCGAGATGAACAAAGATTTGCCCGATCTTTGGGATCTGGCGCAAGGCACGTGGGAGGATTGTTCCGGCCCTTCACGGTTCAAGGAAGAGGCTGCACAGGAACAATTGGTGCGCGGCATTCATGAATTGACCGACAAACCTATCGTCGGGGTCGGGCGCTTCACCTCACCCGATGTGATGGCCAAGATGATCAAGTCGGGCACGCTTGATTTCATCGGCTGCGCGCGGCCATCGATTGCCGACCCTTTCCTGCCGAAGAAAATCGAAGAAGGACGGATCGAGGACATTCGGGAGTGTATCGGCTGCAATATCTGCATCACCGGTGACATGACCATGTCAATCAGCCGCTGCACCCAGAACCCGACCTTCATGGAAGAATGGCGCAAAGGTTGGCACCCCGAGAAGATGAACGACAAGGGCAACAGCACAAACGTCCTCGTCGTCGGTTCTGGCCCCGCAGGGCTTGAGGCTGCCTGGGCGCTCTGCCGCCGCGGATATGATGTCGCCGTGGCCGAGTCGCGCGATGTGATCGGCGGTCGCGTGGCCCGCGAACGCCTGCTGCCGGGCCTGTCGGCCTGGGGTCGGGTGGTTGACTATCGCGACTACCAGCTCAGCCAGCGTCCGAACGTGGAGATTTATCGTGAAAGCGCGTTGGACGCCGAGAGTATTCTGGAGTTCGGCTTTGAAAACGTCTGCATCGCCACCGGGTCCACCTGGCGCAACGATGGGGTTTCGCGTCAGCACGTTGTTCCAATGCCGATCGCTGACGGTGCCAAGGTCTATACGCCGGATGATCTGATGGACGGCACCATCCCGTCCGGCCGCGTGGTGGTGTATGACGACGACCACTATTACATGGGCGGCGTCTTGGCCGAACTTCTGGCCAAAAACGGTGCGCAGGTGACACTGGTTACACCATCGGCCTATGTCAGTGACTGGACCAACAACACGCTCGAACAAATCGCCATCCATCCGCGGCTGGTGGATGCAGGTGTCGAGATCGTGCTCAACCAAGGTGTTACCGAAATCCATCCGGATCATGTGGTTTCGAACTGTGTTTACACGGACCGAACCTGGAAGATCGAGGCAGATGCTGTCGTAATGGTGGCGTCACGTCTGGAAAACAACGGCCTGTTCAATGACCTGAAAGCCCGCGAGGCCGAATGGGCAGATGCAGGCATCAAGTCGGTCAAACTCATCGGTGACGCCAACGCTCCGGGTCCGATCGCTTGGGCAACCTATGCCGGCCATCGCTATGCGCGTGAACTCGATGGTCCGGAGATAGGAGACAATCTGCCATTCCGCCGCGAAATAACAGAACTCGCACTGGACTGAATGCATTTAAGAATTTGGGGCGGTAGAGGGCAATCTCTACCGTCAGATGCCATTAAACGCAATTTTCTCGTGTGAAAGCTGTATCGATGGAACTGAATTTCGTGATCCGGCAAATTTGAGTTCTCAAAAGGGCGGCACACTACTTGCAGTTATCCGTGACATTTTATGATGCTTGGATACATGGGGTGTCCAAGAGGCTCTGCCGGCCTTTTTTTGATGCTCTTTCAGAGAATGCTGGCTGGGGTGGTAGGATGCCATGCTAAGTACTTGATATATAACATTTAAATAAGTAAAATGGAGAGAACATGGGGTCAAGTTCGAATTTTTGTATCCCGGTTTGTATCCGCAACAGAAAATCTGCCTTAGTAACTTCGCCAATGTTGCAAAGAGGGTGAGTGTCTGGCGGTTTCTTAGACCAAACAGATGGGCCGATCCTCTTTTAGCTCAGGCCGACTTCTGTCCCAAAACTCCAGGCGACGGATAGACTGGTACGCCTCCGATTACGTGGCCCATGCGGCGCAAACGACGAATTCCGCCTCGCCGCCACCGCTCAGAACCTCCTTAAAGTGGCCAAGATCTTTCCTGCACGGCAGCAAACACGGAAAGATTGATCAGGCCCTCACGCTTGGTTCGGCGCTCCTCTTTCTGCGACAGCAACGCTTTGTTTCTTAAAGGAATGGGCGTATTTCGTTGAAAAACTCTTGCTTGATCGTGAGGTAAGTCGCTGATTCAATTCTCCCCGAGGATGGGAGGACTGAGCGATGATGGGGCGGAAGCAGGAAGCGCAGG
>NZ_JBXWSB010000201.1:0-5174 GCF_059613205.1 Ruegeria sp. BHSB064 | reverse complement strand
GGCTGTCAGCGGATCTGTGGCACCATCTTCCGTCAGGCGGCAAGCTGAGGGCCCGACCGGCTCGCTGTACTTGGCTTTGCTCACGTCACCGCCCAGATGCGCGGCCAGAACGCCTAAACCATAGCAGCAGCCCATGAAGGGGTGATCCTGCGCCGTGATCTGCGGCATCAGGCCCATGACCGCGCCTTCGATCTTTGCGTCCAGTTCGGATTTCGTTGCGGGATCGTCGCTGACACAGCCTGGACCTCCGCCAACGATGACGCCTGCATAGTCCGTGACATCCAGATCGTCAGGCAGGTTCTCACAATCCAGCCGGATGCGATGGGATTGTTCGGGCGTCAGGCCGGTCTTGTCCAGAATCGAAGCGTATTCGGCGTCGGATGCATCCGTTTCAGGGCGCAGTTGCAGGATCAAAAAGCGTTTCATGCTCTGCCTTTACCCGTCACAGCGGCCAGAAGACAAGGATGGCAGGGATGGAAACCGCGATGATCAGCACCTCAAGCGGCAGGCCCATGCGCCAGTAGTCACCGAACCGATAGCCTCCGGGCCCCAGAACCAGCGTATTGTTCTTGTGCCCGATGGGCGTGAGGAAGGCGGCCGAGGCCGCTACGGCAACCGTCATCAGGAACGGGTCGGGTGAAACCTCGAGCGTGCGGGCCATTTGTATTCCGACCGGCGCGGCGACAATGGCGGTGGCGGTGTTGTTCAGCACATCCGACAGGGTCATGGTGACGACCATCAACACAGTCAGGATCGCCCAGGCGGGCAGGCCATCGGTCAGTCGTATCAGCGCATTTGCGATCAATTCAGTCCCGCCAGAAGTCTCCAAAGCACTGCCGAGCGGGATCATCGACCCCAGCAGTACGACCACCGGCCATTCGATGTGATTATATATGTCGGCAATCGGCATGATCTTGGTCAGCACATAGGCGATGACCACTAATCCCAAGGCTATGGGCAGATAGATCAACCCAATACTCGCGGCCAACACGGCGGCAGCAAACAGGCCGATGGCAAGCCACGCCTTATCATTGGCTGTGACGTTCAGCCCACGTCCGGCAAGGGGCAGGCAACCCAACCATTCCGTTACATCCGCCGCCCGGTCGCGCGGGCAGAGCAGTAGAAGAATATCGCCGGGTTCAACCTCGGTTTTACGAACCTGTTCGGTGATCCTCTGACCCTGACGCGAGATGCCCATCAGCACTGTGCTTTGCCGCCAGGCCAGTCCAAGCCCTTGTGCGGTGCGTCCGGTGATGCGGGCGCTTTCCGGTACGACCACTTCGATGACGTCCAATCCGTCACCCTCGGCCGTCAGCACTTCTTGCCGCCGCGTGTCCGAGAAGTCGAGGTTTAGTGCTGCGCGAAATTCGTCCAACGCCTCGGGCCGGGCTTCCAGAACCAGTGCGTCGCCTTCTTTCAACGTGGCATGGGCGGATCGTCCGTACCGCCGCTTGCCATCGCGGATCAGGCCGATGATGGCGACATCAGACTTTTCAGCGGCTTCATAAAGCTCGCTCACACGTTTGCCGATATGTGTCGAGTCCGGCGGGATGGTCAGTTCGGCGATATACTCGGCCAGCGCTTCCGACGTTTCGGTTTGCGGCCCGCGATTTGGGATCAGACGCCAACCTACAAGGGCGACAAAGGCAAGACCCGCAATCGCAGCCAGTCCGCCCACGGGCGCAAAATCGAACATATGAAACGGCTCGCCCAGCGTTTCCTGTCGGATCGACGCGATGATGATGTTCGGAGGTGTGCCGATCAGTGTCGCCATCCCTCCCAAAATGGTGGCAAAGCTCAGCGGCATAAGCGACAGACCCACTGAACGCCCCGCTTTTCGCGCAGTTTGAATGTCCACCGGCATCAGCAACGCAAGCGCGGCCACGTTGTTCATGAAGGCTGACAAGACTGCACCGATCCCGCCCATCAAGGCAATATGCGCGCCCAGCCCACGTGAGGCATCAACCAATGTGCGGGTGATCATGAACACCGCCCCGGACCGGACCAACCCGGCAGAGACGACCAGAACCAGCGCAACGATGATGGTGGCCGGGTGGCCGAACCCTGCAAAAGCGTCGTCAACTGGCACAACACCCAACACAACACCGATCATCAGCGCAGCAAACGCCACAAGGTCGTAACGAAACCGACCCCAAAGCAGCATTCCAAAAACCGTAACGAATAGCGCAAAAAGAATAATCTGATCTGTCGTCATACAGTCACCATAGTCCCAGCCTCGCAAGGAGCAAGTCGCTCTCTTGATCCTGCCCCCTGCAAACGTCTATATGAGCGCCGAACACGTAATCACGATGACGAGGACGCACCATGGCAGGCCACTCCAAATGGGCCAATATCCAGCACCGCAAGGGACGTCAGGACGCCGCGCGGTCCAAACTGTTTTCCAAACTGTCGAAAGAGATCACAGTGGCCGCCAAGATGGGCGACCCCGATCCCGACAAGAACCCGCGTCTGCGTCTGGCGGTGAAAGAGGCAAAGTCGAACTCGGTCCCCAAGGACGTGATCGACCGCGCAATCAAGAAATCGGTGGCCGGTGAAGGCGACGAATACGAAGAAATCAGGTACGAGGGTTACGGCCCGAACGGTGTCGCGGTGATCGTCGAGACCATGACAGATAACCGCAACCGCACTGCCTCGACCGTGCGCTCGACCTTTTCCAAGAACGGCGGAAATCTGGGCGAGACCGGTTCGGTCGGGTTCATGTTCGACCGTAAGGGCGAAGTTGTCTATCAGGCGGATGCCGGCGATGCGGATACGATCTTCGAAGCCGCGATCGAGGCGGGCGCCGAAGATGTCGAAAGCTCGGAAGATGGCCACATCATCTGGTGCGCCGATACTGATCTGAACGATGTGTCGAACGCACTGGAAGAAGCGCTGGGTGAATCGGAATCCACGAAACTGGTCTGGAAACCCACAACCACGACCGAGTTGGGTCTGGAAGACATGCAAAAGCTGATGAAGCTGGTCGATGCGCTGGAAGACGATGATGATGTGCAGCGCGTTACAACCAACTTCGAAGCCACGGACGAAGTGATGGCTCAGCTCTGAGCTGATAAAGATCTTGATTAAGAAACCCGGCCCAGCGTGCCGGGTTTTTTTGTATTTTCGGGCAGAGTCTAAGAGTTATTGGCTGAAACCTTCCAAGCGCTTAGGCTGGGGTAACGGTGAATATCTGGGAAGGCGCACTTTACAAGCCCATGACGGACGTGACCTCTGATACGGCCAAGCGCAATGTTCCCGTTCTCACGGGGCAGAGTATTGTGTCTCAGGTTGCATGGACTCTTGGCAGCCCATCGGTGGTATTGCCGTTTCTGGCGGTGTCTTTTGAACTGCCCATGTTTGTGGCAGGCGCGCTGGTTTCGGTGCGGATGGTTGGAAGCATGATTTCCGATTTCTTTCTTGCGCAATCCATCGCAGCCAAACCGCAAAAGAAGCGCGCGATTGCCATAACCGAGGCCGTTATCGGCGCCTGTCTTGTCCTGGCAATGGCTGCAGCCGCGACCGGCGTCGTGCCTTTGATCGCCGTAGTCTTCGTTTCAGTCTTTTTTGTAATCGGTCTGGTGGACGAGGTTCAGAACCTGATGTTCACCGATCTGCTGGGCGATCATGTCCATTCCCGATCGCGCATGGTGATGCACTATTTGCAGCTCGGCGGAGGTGGATTATGTGCCATTGGCCTTGCATTGCTGGTGCATCAGATCACCAAGGAAAATCCACCCTTTTCCCGCCATTCCACAATGATTGGCGTGTCTGTTGCGTTCTTTCTGCTGTCGGGGCTGCTGATGTTGGCGATGACAGAGAACGCACGCTCTTCCGCACCAGCAAAGCCGACTGAAACCAAAAAAAGGTTGTCGCTCAGGTCCAATGTTCAAGGCATCCTGGGCATGTTCGAGCAAGCTTGGTTTCGGCGTTACATGGTCATGCGTATCCCTTTGGTGGCTGTTTCACTCTCGGTCCCGTTTTTCGCGCTTATCGCGGCGGAGGCGCATCACAGTTCGGCGAAAGGTCTGACTGCGATGATCGTGTCTTCCGCCTCGGGGTATTTGGTTTCCGGGCCCCTGTGGCAAATCGTGAACATGAAGTCTCATCGTGCGGTCATGGTGGTTGGAACTTTGATGGTGGCAGCAACCGGAAGCGTTCTTCTGGCGTTCCACTATTTGGGCATCGATCACGAGGTCCATCTGCATGCCGTCGCGCTTTTTGTTGTCACGGTTGCAGTGACTGGGATCAGCAGCGCGCGCAAACTTTATTTCCTTGATGTCGCGCCCAAAGAACAACGCGTGCAGGGCTCTGCCGCGATCAAGTCGTTCACACGATTGTTTGCGGTTCTGCTTTCGGCGGCCTTGGCCGCTGTCGCGCATATGCACGAGGTCGTCTTGGCGGTCGGCTTCATCGTTGCCGCCAGTCTGGTGGCCTGCGCGACATGCTATCGCATGATGTCACCCGTACAGAACGATGCGCCCCATTCGCAGGGGTAACGTAGGTTTTTCAGAAGAAAGAAGAAATCTCCTCCAACGGCTTCTTCAGCTTTGCTACGGCAGGCACTGTGGCGGTTTCTGAAGGGTGACCAACTGCAATGATCATTGTCGGTTTCTCTGATGCGGGTCTGTCCAGAGCCTCGTTCAGAAACCGCATCGGATTCGGGGTATGGGTCAGGGTGCTGAGGCCCGCGTGATGCAGCGCAGCCAGCAGAAATCCGGTGGCAATGTTCACGCTTTCCGGCACGTAGTAGTTCTTGTACCGCGTCCCATCTTCGAAGTGTCCCCAGCGCTGGGCGAACACCACGATCAGCCAGGGTGCTATGGTCAGGTGTTCTTTGACCGCGTTGGTGCCGATGGGTTCCAACGCTTTGATCCATTCGTCACTT
The DNA here is from genome assembly GCF_059613205.1 of Ruegeria sp. BHSB064. Taxonomy (NCBI): domain Bacteria; kingdom Pseudomonadati; phylum Pseudomonadota; class Alphaproteobacteria; order Rhodobacterales; family Roseobacteraceae; genus Ruegeria; species Ruegeria sp. BHSB064. The sequence continues at coordinate 289 of NZ_JBXWSB010000201.1, read as the reverse complement.
GCGCCGCCTGCGTAGAACCGGCGCTCCTCTTCCTCGGCTTCCTCGGCTTCCTCGCGAATGCGCTGCTTCAGGTCAGGGGCCGAGATCGCGGCAAAGTGCCAGGGTTGATGATTGGCGCCAGACGGCGCGGTGCCCGCCGTGCGCAGGCATGTTTCGATCACAGAGCGGTCCACGGGGCGGGGGCTGAAATCCCGCACGGTATGGCGCTGGCGCATCTTGTCATAGAACTCTTGTGCGGCACTCTGCATGTCTTCGTCGCTGATCTCGGATCGGTCCGGCAGGGGAATGG
>NZ_JBXWSB010000200.1:0-5226 GCF_059613205.1 Ruegeria sp. BHSB064 | reverse complement strand
GACCCGGGCAGGCGCTGTCTGGCCCACTTCAGGCTGTGCGGGAGACACAACAATGACATCGACCAACACCCCTTTTGGCAAAACGCTGGCGGTCCTCCTGCTCTCCGCCACTCTGCTTCTGAGCGCCTGTGACACCGCCGAGGAACGCGCGGAAGCGCATTACCAGGCCGGGCTGACTCATCTGGAAAACGGGGACATCGAACGAGCGCTGGTTGAATTCAAGAATGTCTTCAAGCTGAACGGCCAGCACAAAGACGCCCGCCTGACCTTTGCCCGCCTGGAGCGTGAACGCGGCAATGCTCAGATCGCCTATGGTCAGTATCTTTTGCTGGTCGAACAATATCCGGACAATCTCGAAGGGCATCAGGCGCTGGCTGAAATGGCTCTGGATCTGGGCAACTGGGAAGAGCTGGAACGCCATGCCGGAGCCGCGCTGGCGTTGGCCCCCGATGATATCGTGATCCAATCCCTCAACAATACACTGGCCTATACCCAGGCGGTCACGACCGGCAATGAGGCCGAAGCGGAATTTACCGTCCATACAGCCCGCGAAATGCTGAATACCAATCCCGACCTGATCACCGCGCGACAGACGGTCATCGACCATCTGGTCCGGAGCGAGGACTGGCAGGGAGTTGTGGACGAAACCGACATCGCGCTGACATTTGCGCCTAAGAACGGCAGCCTTTACGCCATCCGGCTGCGGGCGCTGCAGGAATTGTCCGCCCCAGAAGAGATCGAAAAACAACTCACGCATATGATGCAGGTCTTTCCCGGCGACACCAGCGTAGAACAGTTGCTGGTCGAACATCACATCGACAATGGCAATCTGGATGCCGCCGAGGATATCTTGCGGGCGCGGGCTGACCCAACGGCCGAAACAACGCTTTCTGTTCAGCGACTCATTGCCTTTCTGAACGATCACCGGGGGCCGGATGCGGCCATTTCCGAGCTGGATACGATCATCGCGGCCGGTGATGTGCACGCTTTTCAGTTCCAGACCATGCGGGCGGCACTGAAGTTTCGTTCGGGCAACGTCGAAGGGGCCCTGACGGATATGCAGGCCCTGCTTGAGAATGCCGAGCGGACCACCCAAACCCGGCAGAGCGAGGTGGAATATGCGCGGATGCTGTTTGTATCCGGGCAGGATGAAGCCGGGCGGGCCGTGGTCGAGAAAGTGCTGGCCGAAGACCCCACCGAGGTCGAGGCCGCCAAACTGAAAGCCGCATGGCTGATCGAGGACGACAATACCGGCGATGCCATCCTTCTTCTGCGCGAAGCACTTGGCGAAGCCCCGCGGGATCCGCATCTTGCAACGCTGATGGCCAAGGCACATGAACGCAATGGTGACCGCGAACTGACCGGTGAAATGCTGGCGCTGGCCACAGAGCTTTCCCAGAGCGCCCCCGCTGAATCCCTGAACTATGCCAGGTATCTGCTGGCTGGCGATGACCCGAAAATCGCAGAAGGCATTCTGGTCGATGCCTTGCGAAAGGCTCCGGATAATGCGGATCTGCTGATTGCATTGGGCGAGGTCTATCTGAGCCAACAGGATTGGGACCGGCTCGATATCGTCCTGCGCACATTGCGGGATATGGACGATCCTCAGGTTCTGCGGCAATCAAAAGAGCTTAGGGCGCATATGCTTGCGGGCCAAAAGCGCACAGACGAGTTGGAAGCTTTCCTGAACGAACTGACCCGGGACCCCGATTTCGGCCTGCCTGCCGAGGTTGCTCTGATCCGTCTGATGTTGGCCCAGGGCGACATGACCGGTGCCACCAACCATCTTGAAGGGCTGCTGAGCGAAGATCCCGACTCGCTGATCCTGCTCTTCATGAAGGCCAGCATCCTGACCAGCGAAGGACAGTTGGACGAGGCCGAGCGCCTGTATCGTGAAATCCTCGAGACCCGCCCGGATGCCACCCGCGCCTGGTTTGCCCTGTTTGAACTGCACTCAAGCCGCAACGATCCCACCCAAGCACAGGCCATTTTGCGCGAAGCGCTGGCTGCCCAGCCGGAAAACCCCGATCTGCTGATGCTGCTGGCGACCGAATATGAACTGGCCGGAGATCTGGATCAGGCCATTGCCGTGTATGAACAGCTTTACCCGCTCAGCAACCGATCCATTGTTGTCGCGAACAATCTGGCCAGCCTTCTCAGCACCCACCGCAGCGACGATGAGAGCCTGCAAAGGGCGCAGCATCTGGCCAGGCGCCTGCGCGGCACGCGTGATCCCGCGTTCCAAGACACCTATGGCTGGATCGCGTACCGGCTGGGCAATTACGAAGAAGCGGTCACATATCTTGAAGCTTCGGCACGTGTGCTGTCGGAGCACCCGCTGGTTCTGTATCACCTGGGCAATGCTTACGCCGCGGTCGACCGGCCGGAAGATGCGCTGCGGGTCTACAAGCGCGCCCAGGCCGCGGGGGGCCCTGTAAATATATCAGCTGAGTTGGAGGCGGAAGTTCAACGGCTCAGCACAGCGAACGCTGCCGGGCAATAGTGGCAAAATACGCTGCATTTCTGCCGCATATCGCCCTTATCCGAAACGCCGCGGATTGTTTTGCACAAGTCATGGCGGCATAAACAAGAAAAAGTGAGAGATTTGAATATGCGTACAGTCATCGGATCATTGATCGCTCTCGTCATTACCATGGGTATGGCCGTTGGTGCCTGGGCACAGGCCTATCAAATCCAGCCGGGTGACGCCCTTCAGGTGGAAGTTCTGGAAGACCCCACCCTCAACCGGACCGTGCTGGTCCTTCCCGATGGTTCTGTCAATTTCCCGTTGGCCGGGACGCTTCGTGCCGCGGGTCAGTCAACCAACGGCCTCAGCGCGTCTCTCTCCTCGGCATTGGCTTCAAATTTCAACTCGCCCCCGACCGTCTTCGTCTCGATCGCGGCGCTGGCCCCGCCCCCGCTTCCGGGTGCAGCGGCAGCAACCGGACCGACCATTGAGGTTTTTGTCATGGGTGAGGTCAACGTGCCCGGTAAGCACCTTGCGACCGAAGGCACAACCATTCTTCAGGTTCTGGCTCAGGTCGGAGGCCTGACCAACTTCGCGGCTCCCAAGCGCATCGAATTGCGCAGAGCTGATCGTAAAACAGGCGTGATGAACAAGTATACCTACAACTACAATGGCTCGGGCAGCGGGATCAAAGGCAATACCGTACTCAAAGCCGGAGACGTTGTTGTTGTGCCGTCGCGCCGCCTATTCGAATAGGGGCTGATACAGGTGGGGAAAATCGGGAATAAACTGTTCCTTGCAATTGGGAGCAGTGCAGGGGTGATCCTTTCGCTCGCGCCTGCTGTTGCACAGCAGACATCCGCACAACAAACACAAACGTCCACGCAGCAAACAACCCTGCAGCAAACGACGACGCCCTCAACTGTTGTACAACAAACGCCCAGCCAGCAGCTGATCACCCAGCGGGCCCTGCAGAACCCTGCCCGGCGGGTTGGCCGACCCACGGTCGGACAGCCGACCGGAACCGGATCGGGTCTGAGCATCACCCTGGATTACCTGTCTTCCCTTAGGCATGACGACAATCTCAGACTGACCGACCCTTCGCTTGGATCCACCACATGGTGGGAAAACACCCTGGCCCTGGGGGTTGTGAACCAAACGCCGGATTCAACACTGATCTTTGATCTGTCGGGGCTTTACCGGATCGCCAATGAGCCAATAATCGGAACCGATTCCTCGTTTGCCGACCCGTTCGCGAAGCTGGATTATCAACGCACGCGTGCCAACAGCCAGCTGGGGCTTGGTCTGGAGTATCGCGAACAGGATCTGGCCTTCAACCGGGCGCTGACGGATACCAATCTGGACGGGATCATCGACGCCTCGGATGTCATCGGCACCATCGGCGACCGGGTCAACACCCGCGCCGATCTGGATTGGCAGGTTGGCCTGAACGATCCCGTGGGTTTTCAGTTCAACTATAGCTACCGCGAGCGCACCTATCAGAACACAATCGACCCCAACCTGTTCGACAACAGCTTTGACGACTATGCCGCGACCACGTTCTTCCGGTTCTCACCGGTTCTGCAGGGAACGCTGGACCTCAGCTACAGTGACTTTAAGGCTGAAGACAATGTGCGGACCGACCGGCAGACCACCGTCGTCTCGGTCGGGGCGATCTATGACATTTCTGCAGTCACAACCGTCACCGCAAATATCGGCTATAGCCAGGTCGACGAGACATTCCGTACAACCAACACAAATACTGTGACCGAAGATTTTGTGTGGCGCTTTGGCTGGAGCAAAACGCTGCCGGACGGGACCGCGGATATCTTGCTGGACCAGACCTTTGGAGTGAACGGAGCGCGGACCAACGCCACATTCGGCCGAAGCTATCAACGGCAAAACAGTTCGCTGAGCTTCAATCTCGGCCTGTCAGATGGCCCGTTTGGCGAAACCACTCCGATCGGTCAGCTGGATTATAGCTACCAACTGCCCAGTTCCCGGATCGGAGCCACGATTCAACGTCGGGTCGGCACCAGCACACAAAGTCTGGAAACCCGCCAGACACTGGCCTTCCTGACCTATGACTATTTCATCAATCCGGTCTCGGCGCTGTCTTTCAGCCTCGATTACATCGATCAGGAAGACGAAGGGACCGGCGCGTCCAACCCGCGTCAGCGCGGCACGTTCAACGCCTCATATTCCCGCGCCATTACGCGGGACTGGGCCGTGAACCTAGGCTATCAATATGAAATGGATGAACAGAACGGCTTTACGGCTACATCAAGCTCGGTGTTTGTGACGCTTGGACGGCGGTTCACACTCAAACCCTGACCCCTCGCCGAGCCGATTCCTGAATGGCAACAAATATGGCCAATTGGCGATAATTGTTTTTATTTTCGATCAAATCACCGCGACCCGGGCGCGGCATAATTCAGGATCGGATTTTATTGTGCATGATGGATTGTGATGCATCATCTCGATTCGAATGACAGCCCCGGCAAAACGCTTGACGCCGCCCGAAGGGTTCTGCCGGAAATCAATGCAACCGGGCTGTTCTGGTTTGCGCTTTTGCTGCTTGGGTCCCTGCCCATCTTCTGGATCGGGATCGTGTCGCTGGGGGCTGCCTGGAGCACGCCGGAATATAGCCACGGGCCGCTGATCCCTGTCATCTCGCTGTATCTGTTCCTGCGGGAATTGCGGAACTTTCCCCCACCCAACCCGGTCATTCATGACCGTTGGCCCGGTGTGGCCGTGGT
>NZ_JBXWSB010000199.1:0-5095 GCF_059613205.1 Ruegeria sp. BHSB064 | reverse complement strand
CAAGCCCGATGACAGAAAGTTAAGAATTATTCACTCGGAGGCGATGACGGCGTTTCGATACCGGCATTACGGGCTGCATCGGTTTCCGCATATGGATTGATTGATTGCCGTTCATAGACCTGGCTGTAACGGTCGACCGGAAACAGGCGCAAACCGGTCCAACGACCACGGCGTTTACGGAAGGCATCATCCTCGGCCTCGACAACCTGACGCGCATCAGCAGGCACGCCATAACGGCTGGAGGCCGTAACCAGCGCAGCGTCAGAGGATGGCACCGCCGCATTCGGGTTCAATGCGGCCGGGTTTCCACCCAGTGCAGCAACGGCCTCGGCATTGGGGTTCGGATCTGTCAGGTTGCCACCGCCCGGTGTGGGTGCAGGCAAAAACGCATAATCCTGAGGCTGCGTCAGTGGTTTGACCGGCAAGACCGAAAACTCATCCGGACCCTGCCCCGGAGGCGCCAGATCCCGCAGACCGGGATTCGAACATGCCGCAACCGCTGCGACAACAGTCAGAACAAATATGGCGCGCGGCATCCGCATTGGTGTCTCCAGCCTGTTTCTGGCGCTTTTATCTCATATAATTCCGCGCGTCACGAGGGCTTTTTACTGTCGAACAGAACCAGCCCCAAAGCGCCTGCAAATATGAACACATCCGCAAGGTTGAACACAAACGGGTTGTTGATGCCGCAACATGACATGTTCAGGAAATCCAGCACATAGCCGTATAACAGCCGGTCCACCACGTTTCCAAGCGCACCACCAATCAACAGACCCGCGCAAAAGAGCATGAGTTTTGATGTAGCTGTACGGCTGAGCCAGATAAGAACGCCAACACAGATCGCAATCGAAATACCGATCAGCACCCAACGCGCGGCGTCGGAATTCCCCTGAAACAGACCGAAATTGATACCGCGATTCTCACCGTATTTGAAAACCAGCAACGGGGGCAGAACGTCGATACCACCGGGTTGTTCGGCCACGCGCATGACATGCACGACCAGATACTTGCTGATCTGGTCGATCGCAAAGGCGGCAATCGCCGCCCAGAGAAGCAGGCCAGACCGCATCAGTGACGGAAATGCCGCATACCGGTGAAGACCATGGCCAGACCGGCCTCATCCGCAGCAGCAATCACCTCGTCGTCGCGCATGGAGCCACCGGGTTGGATGACGCAGGTTGCACCGGCCTCAGCGGCCTCCATCAGTCCGTCAGGGAAAGGAAAGAAGGCGTCAGAGGCGACAGCAGATCCGATGGTCAGCGGCTGAGGCAGACCCAGTACATCCGCCATCCGTTCTGCTTTCTTGGCAGCGATCAGCGCCGAATCCACCCGGCTCATCTGACCCGCACCCACGCCCACGGTTGCACCGTCTTTTACGTAGACAATAGCGTTGGACTTGACGTGTTTGGCCACTTTCCAGGCGAAAAGCAGGTCGCGCATCTGTTCGTCCGTCGGAGCTTTCTTGGTGACGACCTTCAGGTCATCCATGCCGACAAACCCGTTATCCTTGTCCTGAACCAGCAAGCCACCGGCCACCTGACGCACTGTTTTGCCACCGGAGGTCACGTCTGGCAGGCCATCGGTTGTCAGCAGGCGCAGGTTCTTTTTGGCTGCAAAGATCGCCTTGGCTTCGTCAGATGCGCCGGGGGCAATCACGACCTCGGTGAAAATCCCGGTGATCTCTTGCGCGGTTTCCGCATCCAGCGGCTGGTTCAATGCCACGATCCCACCAAAGGCCGAAGTACGGTCGCAGTCGAACGCGGCCTTGTATGCCTCAAGCAACGTCGCGCCTGTGGCCACCCCACAAGGGTTGGCATGTTTGATAATAGCACAAGCCGCGCCCTGAGCAGGGTCGAATTCAGCAACCAGCTCAAACGCCGCATCGGTGTCGTTGATGTTGTTGTAGCTAAGTTCCTTGCCCTGATGCTGCACGGCAGTGGCCACACCCGGGCGGTTGGTGCCGTCAGTATAGAAGGCAGCCTGTTGATGGCTGTTCTCGCCATAGCGCAGGGTCTGCTTCAATTCGCCCGCAAAGGCGCGGCGCTTGGGGGCTTCGAGTTCCAGCGCGTCAGCCAGCCAGTTAGACACGGCGGTGTCGTAGGCGGCCGTGCGGGCATAAGCTTTCTGCGCCAGCTTGCGGCGGAATTTCGGGCAGGTTGCACCGTTGTGCTGATCCATGTCGCCCAGCAATTTTTCGTAATCCTCGACGTCCACGACCACGTTCACAAAGGCATGGTTCTTGGCCGCCGCGCGGATCATCGCAGGACCGCCAATATCTATGTTTTCAACACATTCATCATAATCGGCGCCTTTGGCGACGGTGGCCTCAAACGGATAAAGGTTCACCACCAGCAGGTCGATCGCGCCAATCCCGTGTTCGGTCATCGCAGCGACATGAGTGTCGTTGTCGCGCAGCGCCAACAGTCCGCCATGCACCATCGGGTGCAGGGTCTTGACCCGGCCATCCATCATCTCAGGGAAGCCGGTGACTTCGCTCACGTCTTTCACCGCAAGCCCGGCATCGCGCAGCGCCTTGGCCGTGCCACCGGTCGACAGCAGCTCGACCCCGCGCTCGGCCAGCGCCTTGCCCAGCTCGATCAGCCCGGTTTTGTCGGATACGGAAAGCAACGCGCGGCGCACGGGGTGAAGATCGGTCATGGGTCCAAAGGTCCTTTTGGCGTCAGTCGAATTCTGGCTCGTCCCGGTGCGTGTCGCGCACGGCATAGGCTGTGTCCTGCGCCTTGCTCAGCGTCCACCGGATGCGCGTCGCATACTCCATTGCGCGCCCGGATAGAACGATCTGTTTTGTCGCGCGTGGCTTTAATCGCCCTTTTTCAAGGTAAACGCTTGGCTCGACGGATAATTTTCCAATGCCATCATGGCGGAAAACCCAGATCTCGCCGCTTTTGAGCGCCATGGACACCGCTGCCCCACCCAAATCCAGCGCCGCATCCACGTCAGGATGCAGATGAAAACGGATATCATACCCGATCCCCTTGAGCGCTGAGGTGTCCATCGCCTTGTCGAACTGGCGCTTAGCCTTGTCGGTCGCGGTCAGCAAAATATCCTCGACCGCCAACTCGCGCCCATCGAAGCGCAACTCAAAAGTCCGGGCATGAGTCAGGCCGAACACTTTGGCATATCCGTCATGACCGGCCATGAAGCGGATGCCTTCAAACGCGTCCTCGAAATCAACCGGCACGTCCTGCGGCGCATCCACCAGCGCCTGACTTTCGCGGCCCGGCAACGGATTGGCCAACCGCGCGCTGGAAAACCCATCCAGGCACAAGGTCGAGTGCGAGGGCGTTGCCCGCCCGGCACGGCGCCATTCCAACCCGAAACTGGCCCCCGACCCGCAATTCACGATCAACGGACGCCGTCCCGAGGTCAACTCGAACGCCAGAGTAGAGGCATGCGCATTGAACGAGGCCGCACCGGTGGGTGGCGCGCTGGAATCCACGATTACTGTGGTACGCGCGGCAGACAGGCGCGCATAGCCCATCGGCAATTCGGTTGCCGCCTTATGTTTGACGCCGCTTTGGGCAAGGGCCTGCTCCAGACGTCCCTCGACTCCGCGCCCGCCACCATGAAACCGCGCCAAAGCACCGTCCGCATGGCGCAGGCTGCGCAGGGTCGGCGCGATCCGCTTGATTGCATTGACCTGCGCGACAGGCGCCCCACGCCCCAGATCATTCAGCGCCGCTGTGGTCCAGCTGAGCAATGTGAAAACTTCCAGCAACTCTTCTGGGTTGCGTGTTGGAATACCACCCTGCGCGTCCACCTGCCGATCACATTCGCTGGCAAGCGCCCGCAACGCCGGATCGGCCATATGCTCCAGCCCTTCCAACGCCAACCCGGCCTGCACCAGACCAGCCAATGCTTCAAACCGGGGCAGGCCCGGTGTCGCCGCCTGCCAGCGTTTGGACAGAAACCATGTCTGTTGCGCCAATGAGCGGAAGAACAGCCTGCTTTGCCTGTCATCTGCCCCACGCAACAGAAAAATCGCGTGGTTGATCCAGCGCATGACACGCCGCCCGGTCAGATCAGGCACCCAGCCCGGGCCTTGCCCGCGACCATGCGCTTCGATCCAGCCAAAAACCCAGCGCTGCGCCTTTTCGCGTGCGCGCATGTCTCCGACCGCAGCCAGATCGTCCAGCCACGCAAATCCGTGTCGTTCATCGTCGAAGCCTGCGCTGGGGGCCGCAACATCCCACAACCCGGTGTCTTCTGCCTCGACCAGAAACCCGGCGAACAAAAGGTTTCCGGCAACCAGTTGCCGACCACGCGCAAACGAGCCCACCGTGCGCGGATCCGGTTGCGCGACAAACCCCGTAACCGCCCTCTGGCGCTGACTCAGGCGCGCGTAGAAACGGTTCTGAAACCGCATCCACCGACTGGTCATGGTGTCCGAGTTTGACATGACGTGTGTTACTCTGCCCCTTGCGCTCTGCTGGCGCTTGAGACCCAACGATAGACCGTGCCGATCGTCAAGTCATCGAAAAGCGTGCGCTTAGGCGGATTTGGTCAGACAGGCGATGTAGAACCCGTCCATGCCACCGCGATCTGACCAATAGTCAGGCCGCAGACGCAGGCCGCCTTCTTCCGTTGTCCAGCCCGTTTCAACGCCTGATATCTTCACTGCGTCGCGATCCACGTTCATGTCGGGATACATCTCCAGCGCCTCTTCGATCTGCACTTCACCTTCGTCCGGCAACAAAGAACAGGTGCAATAAACCAGACGCCCGCCCGGCTTCAGCAAACCCCATGCATGGGCCAACATCTGCGTCTGAAGCTCGATCAGACCGCCGAATTCGGATCCATCTTTGGCGAATGGCAAATCAGGATGCCGCCGGATCGTACCTGTGGCCGAACACGGTGCGTCCAGCAGGATCGCGTCATACTGACCTTCATGTTCCAACGCATCGCCGACAATGACCTGCGCTGTCAGACCCGTCCGTGCAAGGTTTTCACGCACCCGCTCCATCCGGGCTTCCGACACGTCCAGCGCGGTGACGTCCGCCCCGGCGGCAGCCAATTGCATCGTTTTGCCACCGGGCGCAGCGCAAAGGTCCAAAACCGTCTCGCCCGTTTTAGG
>NZ_JBXWSB010000198.1:0-5226 GCF_059613205.1 Ruegeria sp. BHSB064 | reverse complement strand
TCCAGACGGCGGGGCGACCGACCGATTCCAGCTCGACCCCGACCACAAGCAGCGATCCGGTCAGAAACAGAAAAAAGAAAAAGATCGCAAAATGCAGACCCAGCCAGGTGTGCAGCGTGAACAAGAGATTGCGCAACTTGCGATTCATTCAAATACCGGGCCGTCAGATCAATTTACGGAGCATTAAACGGGACGCTGGCCAACGGCGCAAGAACGCCGGGCAAAGCGACCCCGAAAAGATCAAGGATGATGACCCGTCTGTTCATCAGATGAGCCTGGCGGGGCGATATGGTCAATCGCCCCCGCCCTTTGATCATTCGAGGACAGCGCCCTTTTTCTTGAGCTGCGCGTTTGCCGCGCGTTTCTTTTCGGGCTTGGCTTCGAATTCCTCGTGATAGGACCGTTCGACATTGACGTTCCAGACGTCATTGTCTTCGCCCATGATATTGCGCGCCGCATACATGGCCGACAGCATCGAGTGATCCTGATTGTTGTAACGGTGCAGCCCGTTGCGCCCGACGGTCTGGAAATTTTCGAGCGTTTTCAGCCAGTCGCTGACCGTATCCAGGGCTTCTTTGTATTCACCATCATAGACCGGATAGGCTTTGGGCTGCCGGATCACTGAATAATCGACGACCGTGTCAGCATTTGCCAGGTTCAGCTTTTCAAGTTCCGTGCTGGCCAGTTCTTTGAGCTCTTGGTCAGACGAAGACCACAGCCCGTCGCCTTTCTGGCAGAAATACTCCATCCCGATGGACGAGGTATTCTGATCCGGCAGCATTTCTGCCGACCAGGCCCGGAAGTTCTGAATCCGGCCCACTTTCACCTTCGGGCTGTGAATATAAATCCAGTTGTCCGGGAACGGATCCGCGTGATCCAGGATCAGGGTCACGATCAGGAAGTCACGATACCGCAGACGGTCCGCGGCTTCGATCACCTCGGGCGGCGGCGGCGGATCAAAGGCATGGATCAGATCGCGCACGGCCATCGAGTTGATGAATTCTTCGCCCTCGACGCGCTCGGTCCATTTCTCGCCGTCTTCATTCCAGTGGCGCACGTCAATCGAGGTCACGCGGTTGCCGTCCCGGTTGACCTGGGTCACTTCGGAATGGGTTTCAACGCTACCGCCTTTTTCCCGGATCAGATCGCGGGTCTTTTCCCACATCATGCCGGGGCCCAGACGGGGATACTGGAATTCCTCGATCAGGCTGGCCGTATCATTGGCCCCCGAAATCGCGTTCCAGACCGCTTTGGGCAGCGACAGATTCTTGATCCGCTGCGCAGCCCAGTCGGCACGGATTTCAGAGGGCGGAATACCCCAGACCTTTTTGGTGTAGCTGTGGAAGAAGTGCATATAGAGACGTCCACCAAAGCGGTTGACGACCCAGTCTTCAAACGTGTCTTCCTGCGGTCGGGGGCGCAGTTTCCACTTAACGAAGCTGCCAATGATCTTATACGTCTCGTAGGGGCCGATATTTCCCAGCGCGTTGAAGATGCGCAGCGGGTAATCGTAGAACTTGTCACGATAGAAAATGCGGCTCAGGCGCTGCACGGTAATGAAATCCGTGCCCATCACCTCGTGCCACATGTCTTCGACTTCCTGCACCTTGGTGAAGAACCGATGCCCACCAATGTCGAAACGATACCCATTATGGGTTTCGGTACGCGAGATGCCTCCGACCATGTCCGAGGATTCGTAGACCTGCGGCACATGCTTATCGCTCAGCTTCTGGAGTTCGTATGCTGCGGTCAGGCCAGCGGGGCCTCCGCCAATGACGACGACTGGAATTGTATCTTTGGTCAAATCACTCATACCCACACTAAATGTCACACACAAATTTCTGCCTTCAAACTACAGGAGGTTCCCCCGCTTTCACAACAAATTCCTGTGCCCCGCCGAAATTAATGCGCAGACGTTTTAAAACAGGTTCCGCCCAACCAGAGCTGGCGCGAGAACGCCTGCAAACGATCCGCCGGGCGGGGGTGGTCAGGCCCGGGTTCGGGATGGAGGCCGTGGTCGTTTGAGACGAGCGCGCCTGGCTATGTTAGCGGTATAACAAGCCCTTGAAAATATAAAGAAAGACAGCAAGGCGTAGAGCAAACCCTTTTATTTCGCGGGCTCGGCCTGCCGCTGTTCTGAGATGCGTCGCCCCCCGTACCTGGGCCAGATCGCAGTGTGCCATGCAGAAATCACAAGCCAACGCCGAGAGGCAATGCACGTTCTTTCAACAATTCTGCGGCATTGCGCCCATTGTGCAAAAATATGCGCGTAAGTCCCGCAAACCGGCCTGAACCGACTCGGCCACCGGCGACCTTGGCGGGGCAAGATCAAATGCATCTATCCGCGTGTGACGCGCAGCTTCTGCTTCTGCCCCAGCACGTGATATTCGAACAGGCACCAGACATAGACGGTGGCGGAATAGACGTAATAGACCTGATGGTAGAGCAGGCATTTGAATGCAAACCACGGCCCGCCATGTCCGGCCATGGCACGCACCAGATCCAGATTGGCGACAAAGGCCGCTGCCAGCAACAGCAAGGGCAGGGGCCAGGTCCCCGGCCAGAACGGCAAAGCCAGAAGCGACAGCAGCAACAGCCCCGCAATCGCGGCCCGCGCCCGCTCGGCCATCGAGGTGTTCAGGTCATCTGTCAGCCCCTCGCGCGAGATCATCAGCCGGGCCCAGGGCAGGGCGCGGCAGAAGATATCCGTGCTCAGGCTGTTGCGAATGGTCCATACTTTCAGATGTTTGCCCTGCAATTGCGGCTCGACCAGGATACGACGGCCGGTGGCCGCGATCCGGTAGCCCAGCTCGATGTCCTCGATCGATGGGACCTCATAGGTTTTGACATCAAAGCCACCGACTTCAAGAAACACGTCGCGCCGGATGGCACCACACCCGGCCCAGAAGGTGCGCGCCTCGCGGCGGGCACGCTGATGGTGATAGCGGTGCAAAAGGTTCTTGTAGCGTGAAAACCAGGCCTGCCCATCCGGGGCATCGTCATAAGATCCGAACACGGCGCCGACATTGTCTTCGGACATCGCCCGGCGAATATGTTCGGGCCCGTCCGGCCAGGCGATGACATCAGAATCCACAAACCACAGGATATCGCCCGTGGCGTGCTGTGCGGCCAGATTGCGGGCCGCGCCGGGACCGCCGTTGACAGGCGTGGTCAGAACGGTTGCGCCCATGTCGCGCGCCAGCGTCGCGGTGCCGTCGGGGGATTGGTCGTCCACCACCAGAACCTGCTGCACCTGATCAGCCTTCAGCATATCAAGAAGGGGCGGCAGGACACGGGGCAGCAGATGTTCGGCGTTATAAGCGGGCATGACCACAGTGATGGAAAGAGACGGGTTGGACATCATGGATCCTCAGCGGAAACGGAGCGCAGCGCCCTGGGGCGCCGGACAAGAAGAAGCAGGGTGGCCGCAAAAGGCAACAGCCACATCACGCGGGCACCGTATCGGGGGGCAGGCTGTGACACCCCTCCGCAGACCAGTGCGTTGACCGCAATTCCAAGCAGCAGAAACAGTGCAAAGACCCTGAAGGGTGTGGCCACCTGCCCGGGCCAGATAATCAGGCCAACCACTATGACGGCAGAGATCAGGTAGATCACCGCATGAACCGTATCCAGTGGCCCGATCCAGCCCTGATCCGGGGTCAGTATGGTGTCATCCAAAACGTCGAACTGGCCTTCCGGCAACCCGGACAATGATTTTACATTGCTGACCACCACGTCATTCGGGATGGTCATCACGACGCTGTTGGTCAGCAACTGCTCGGTGGCGTTGCCCGCCAGCGCCAAAACGGTGCCAATGGGGCGTGCCGCCAGAACGCGCAGGAAAAAATCGCGCTGCTCAAAGGCAACAGCCTGCTGATCTTCTGCCGTCATCAGGCGGAACGAGCCAAGGCTCTCGGAGCGCTCAAAAATGATATGCGAAGCGGTCAGACGATAGGGGTCATCGGACCAGGACAGGGCTTCGTGCAGCGCACATGTCGCCAACTCGGATGATGGGCACACGTCATTTAGATATGCCATTCCAGGGCCATCCACGATCAGCCTGGCTGTTATGTGAGGCGTATAAACCACCTCTTTCTGGGTGGCGGTTTCAACGGCCACCTCGAACGCCTTGCGCTCTGCCACGGCAAGGCCGGACAGGAAAATCATGAACCCGACTGCAAGCCAGCGGCCCTGTCCGATGCGCAACACAGCGGCCAGTACGGTCAGGGGGAACATCAAAACCGCGATACCCAGATGCGATGGGTGCAGGACGACCGCAAAAAGGCCAAGCGCAAATATGGCCAGCACTTCGCCAATCTGGGTCTGTCGGCCCGATGCGACCACCGCGGCAATAAGGATCAACATGACCGATGTGAAAATATCGGGCATGATATAAGCCACATAAAAGGGCAGTGACGTTGTCGCAGCCGCCAATAGGGGCAGGGTGATCAGCACAATAGGCGTGCGCCCTGTGGGGGCGCTGCGTTCAAGCAACCGCATTGCCAGCCAGACGGCCAGCAACAGCAGCGCCAGCTGAACGACCGCAACCCCACCCAATGCATCCACGCGCCAGAATGCGGCCACCAGCAAGGCATATACGATTGAACGTGACCCGCCCGCGGTTTCATCATCATCCTTTCCCGCCGCCGCACCCGGGGATTGCGCGGCGATCCCATCCTGTGGTGCAGGCGCAGGCAGGATCATGGACAAGGCAATATTGCCCTGCCGGAAATAACTGCCGGTATCGAAATAGACGAGAGGGCCGCGATTGATGGTCAGCACGGTCAGGCAGGCGATGACTGTTGCGGCCAGCAACAGCAGCCCCCCGAACCAACGCGGCGGGCCTGTTATGCTTTTCGAGGTCACTTCCAAGCCACAACGTCGTGGGACGCTGCCGGGGTCATCAGCCAGATACAGGGCTTGAGAGTTTGCTGCCCGCCCTGCAGGCGCACGCTGGGGGTCGCATATTTGCCATCGAAAAAATAATCAGGATAAAAATCAGACGCGTCCATCAGCGGTCTCAGCAGCTATGCGCCAGACCACATCATCCGGTACTGGCGTTTTTTAAAATCGATCAGGCGTAACAATGGATAAAGAATATATCCGGACTGCAGAGTTGAACGCCCATACTCAGAATATCACCTTGCCAAAGCTACACGAAGTTTTCCGCGCAACGAAGAACAAATACAAAAGCCCTATAATTTCGCGCTTTTTCCTCAGTTGATG
>NZ_JBXWSB010000197.1:0-5350 GCF_059613205.1 Ruegeria sp. BHSB064 | reverse complement strand
CAGGTTGCGCCAGACATCGGGTGTCCGATCTTGGCCTCTAGCATGTCGCCCATGCGATCCGGCATGGCCCACATGCCCTTGCCGATCTGCGCCTTGCCTTTCAGGCCGCAGGCCAGACCGATATCGACATTACGGTCCTCGTAAGACGCGATCCATGGCGTGTTCTTGATATCGCCCTTGGGCAGCATCGGACCGGCTTCCATCGAGGTATGGATCTCATCCCCGGTCCGGTCCAAAAACCCGGTGTTGATAAAGGCAACACGTGACTTCGCTGCCCGAATACATTCCTTCAGGTTGGCCGAGGTGCGTCGTTCTTCGTCCATGATGCCCAACTTTACCGTATTGCCGGGCAGGCCAAGGATGTCTTCGACCATGTCGAAGATTTGGACCGAGAAGGCAACTTCCTCGGGCCCGTGCATCTTGGGCTTCACCACATAGACCGAACCTTCAACCGAGTTGCCGCCTTCGCGCTTCAGATCGTGCATGGCGATCAACGTAGTGCAGAGGGCATCCATCAGCCCTTCACCAATCTCGCGCCCTTCGGCATCCAGCACAGCTGGGTTGGTCATCAGGTGGCCCACATTGCGCACCAGCATCAGCGATCGGCCTTTCAGGGTAGCCTGCCCTCCCGACGGCGTGGTGAAGCTCAGGTCGTCAGCAAGTTTGCGAGTGAATGTCGTGGCACCCTTCGTGACTTCTTCGGTCAGGTCACCCTTCATCAGACCCAACCAGTTGCCGTATGCGACAACTTTGTCAGCGGCATCAACACAAGCCACCGAGTCCTCGCAGTCCATAATTGTCGACAACGCTGACTCGAGCCGGACATCCGCGATGCCAGCGGGATCGGTTGCGCCAATGGTACTGGAAGGATCGATCATGATCTGGATGTGCAGGCCATTGTTCTTCAGCAGCACGAATTCCGGTTTGTCCGCCGCACCACCAAACCCAGCAAATTGCGCGGGGTCGCCCAGCGCAGGAACCAATCCTCCATCCTTCACTGTAAGGCTGGACACGTCCGCCCAAGACCCGGACGCCAGTGGTATGACTTCGTCCAGAAAGGCTTTGGCCCATGCAATCACCCGCGCCCCACGGGCGGCATCATAGCCACCGCCCGCTGGCAAATCACCCATAGCGTCAGTTCCATAAAGCGCGTCGTAAAGACTGCCCCAACGGGCATTGGCAGCATTCAAGGCAAAACGGGCATTGGTGATCGGCACCACTAGTTGGGGACCGGGGGTAAGGGCAATCTCGGGATCAACGTTTGCCGTCTCGATCTGGAAGCCGTCGCCTTCTGGGACCAGATAGCCGATCTCTTTCAGGAAGGTTTGATATTCGCCCGGATCAATCTCCTGCCCTTTGCGGGCCATGTGCCAGCCGTCGATACGGCTTTGAATTTCAGACCGTTTCGCAAGAAGGTCTCGGTTCTTCGGTCCCAACTCGTTCACCAATCGTGCCAGACCTGCCCAAAACTGCTGCGAGGATACTCCCGTTCCCGGCAGCGCCTTCGCCTCGATAAACTCTGCCAAAATCGGATCAATCTGCAGCCCGTTCAGGGTGTGTCTGCCTGTCATGTTCCCGCTCTCCTGCGATTGTGTGCCACTGTATGCTTTGCTGCATTTAGGCGGAAAGTTTCCGATAGGCAACTTTCGTCGGGCGATTTGCATTATTCGGTCGGACAACAAGCTGCTTCAAAATCAGCAAGTGAATGGCGCAGGCCAGTTGCAGCCCCTGAACGAAGCCCCTAACGTCGCGCCAAACCCGTACCGATACGAGGCCCCAGATGCATGACGCTGCCCCGGCAACAATTTACCTGAAAGACTACACACCGTTTGGCTATCTGGTGGATAGCGTGCACCTGACCTTTGACCTTGCAGACCATGCCACCCGGGTCACATCGCGTATCGCATTCCGCCCGAACCCCGATGCCACGGACCGGACGTTCTTTCTGCACGGGGAAGACCTGACACTGATCCGCGCTGCAATCGACGGTGCAGAGATCACGCCGGACGTGACCGACAAGGGGCTGACCGCTGCCGTACCGGATGCGCCCTTTATTTGGGAGGCCGAGGTCGAGATCGACCCCGGCAACAACACCGCGCTGGAAGGGCTTTACATGTCAAACGGCATGTATTGCACGCAATGCGAGGCGGAGGGGTTTCGCAAGATCACCTACTACCCCGATCGCCCGGACGTGATGTCCACCTTCACCGTGCGCATCAACGGCGACCTTCCGGTGCTGCTGTCCAACGGCAACCCGTCGGGCAAAGGCGAAGGCTGGGCAGAATGGACCGATCCCTGGCCTAAACCGGCCTATCTGTTTGCTCTGGTCGCAGGCGACCTGATTGCCCATCCCGGACAATTCACCACCAAATCAGGCCGAGATGTGGAATTGAACCTTTGGGTGCGTCCCGGTGACGAAGGCAAATGTGCGTTCGGGATGGAAGCACTTAAGCAGTCCATGAAATGGGACGAGGACGTCTATGGCAGGGAATACGACCTCGATGTGTTCAACATCGTCGCCGTGGATGATTTCAACATGGGCGCGATGGAAAACAAGGGGCTGAACATTTTCAACTCGTCAGCCGTTCTGGCCAGCCCCGAAACTTCAACCGATGCGAATTTCGAACGCATCGAAGCCATCATAGCGCATGAGTATTTTCACAACTGGACCGGCAACCGCATCACCTGCCGTGACTGGTTTCAGCTCTGTCTGAAAGAAGGACTGACGGTATTCCGCGATGCGCAGTTCACATCCGACATGCGCTCGGCCCCGGTGAAACGCATTCACGATGCCATCGACCTGCGCGCGCGCCAGTTCCCAGAAGACAATGGACCGCTCTCGCACCCCGTCCGACCCGAAAGCTTTCAGGAGATCAACAACTTCTACACCTCGACCGTCTATGAGAAAGGTGCTGAGGTGATCGGAATGCTGAAACGCTTGGTCGGGGATGACGCCTATGCCAAAGCACTGGACTTGTACTTTGACCGCCATGATGGCCAAGCCTGCACCATCGAAGATTGGATCAAGGTCTTCGAAGACACCACAGGCCGCGACCTGACCCAATTCAAACGCTGGTACAGCCAATCGGGCACGCCGCGCGTCACCGTCTCAGAAGACTGGGCGGACGGCACGTATACCCTGACGTTGAAACAGCGCACCGAGCCAACGCCGGGGCAGAACGAAAAGCAACCTCAGGTGATCCCGGTTGCCGTGGGCCTTTTGGGGGCAAATGGGGTTGAGGTCCGCCCGACCGAAGTGCTGGAACTGACCGAAGCTGAGCAAAGCTTTCAATTCACCGGGCTGGCCGCAAAACCCACGCCTTCGATCCTGCGGGACTTCTCAGCGCCGGTCATCCTTGAGCATGACGTCAGCAATGCCGAGCGCGCTTTTCTGCTGGCCCACGACACAGATCCGTTTAACCGCTGGCAGGCCGGGCGATCTTTGGCACAGGACACATTGCTGCGGATGATACTGGATGATGCCGCGCCGGATGCCGATTACCTTGACGGGTTGCTGGCCGTGTTGCGTGACGGAGAACTGGACCCAGCCTACCGCGACCTGATGTTGGGGCTGCCGACGCAATCGGAACTGGCGACAACCCTGTTTGAACACGACCAGATCCCCGACCCCATGGCGATTTGGACCGCGACAGAAACGCTGCGGCAGGCCACGGCCCAGCACTTGCAGGACCTGTTACCGCGCCTGCACAGCGAAGCCTTAGTGGATGGACCTTACGCGCCGGACGCCGCGCAATCCGGCAAACGCGCCCTTGGCAGCGCTGCTCTGGCGCTGACCACCCGACTGGACGGCGGGGCACTGGCAGCTGAGTCCTATGCCAAAGCGGATAACATGACCCTGCAATTGACCGCCTTGTCCTGTCTGTTGCGCGCGCGCAAAGGAGAAACAGAACTGGCCGCGTTCTACAACCAGTGGCAACATGACCGGTTGGTTATGGACAAGTGGTTTGGTCTGCAGGTGACAATGGCTGCACCCGAAGCGACGCCCGGAGTGGCAAAGGCTCTGACACAGCATTCCGACTTCAACTGGAAGAACCCGAACAGGTTCCGCGCGGTCATGGGCGCACTGGCCATGAACCACGCCGGGTTCCATCAGCCTGACGGGGCAGGCTATGCCCTGCTGGCTGATTGGCTGATCCGGCTAGATCCCGTGAACCCGCAAACCACAGCCCGCATGTGTTCGGCATTTCAGACGTGGAAACGGTACGATACCGACCGTCAGGACCTAATGCGCACGCAGCTTTCTCGCATAGCCGAAACCCCGAACTTGTCGCGTGACACCAGTGAAATGGTTTCGCGTATCCTTGGCGCATGACTGAATTCACATTCGCCCGCCAGAACCGCAACACGCGAACACTGGTCATTCTGGCTGCGGTCTATTCTGGCTTGATGGCTCTGGTCGTTCTGTTCGATGCCGCGTGGTGGATCGTATGGCTGCTGGCATTGGGCACCCTGCCGGCTGTATGGGACGTGGTCCAGAACACGCGCGCTGGCGTGCAGATCGACGCGGCCGCCATACGCTGGTTCACCGGCAAGCGTCAAGCGGAGGTCATGTTGCAGGACATTGATTTTTTTCGATTTGACACGCGGTGGGACTTGTCCGTACGCGTGTCCATCGTTCTGCATTCGGGCAAACGAATCCGTTTGCCGGATGAGTCGCTTCCGCCGCATCGGGAGCTGGAACCGGTCCTGACGCAGGCCGGGTTCCGTGTTGAGCGCCATCATTTTACTATTTTTTGAAACACTGGGCCTCTGACCGGTAAATTGGACACAAAAATCGAAAACTGTTAAGCATTTAACTTGATCTGAGCCCAATATCTCGCCAGATTTGAGAGACGTTAAGTGTTTTTACAGTTTTTGAGTTTCGCCATGTTTCGGTCGTTTCGGGCAATGTTTGCCCAACCCTCAGCCTCATCCGCTCCTGCCGCACCAGAATTGTGCGCGACGAAGTCTGCGTTGGCGGCGGCCTTGCCGGAACAAGGACAACTCAACATTCCTGTTGTGCAGACAGGTAATGAAAACCTGATCGGACATTCCACAATCGAACATGGTCGCTATTTGGCCAGGCAGGATCGCTGGACCGACCTGTCCAAGGAAATGCGAACCGCGGATCAGGATCGCGCCGCGGTGTCGGACGGGATGCCAATAGCCGATCTTCTGGCATTTGGGGCAAGATCGGATGTGGTTCTGGCTGCGGAACACGCACTGACGGACGGCAAGGCCATTTCGGATTACGACCTTTTGGGAGGCATATCTGAGCTTGAAGGCGAAATGGCGGACAATCCTGATGACCCCATGATCGCCGCCGTTGTGGCCCTTGCCCATATCGATC
>NZ_JBXWSB010000196.1:0-5316 GCF_059613205.1 Ruegeria sp. BHSB064 | reverse complement strand
TGAAAGGCCAGATCCTTTCAGGCGCTGTCATGCCGGGAACACCCTTGCGACAGGACGAAATCGCAAAGCGCTTTGGTGTGAGCAAAATCCCCGTCCGCGAGGCTTTGCGACGCCTTGAAGTGGACCAATTGGTTGTGTTCGAACGAAACAAGGGCGCCGCTGTTCGCGGGTATTCCGAGGCTGAAATCCTGCAACTCTTGGATATTCGGATTGCCTTGGAATGCAGGGCGCTTGAACTGGCCATTCCCAACATGATCGAGAACGATTTTCGCGATATGCGAAACTTGCTCAAGGATTATGCGCAGCGAACCGAAATCTCGGAATGGAGCGAGGCCAACCAGCGTTTTCACCACATGTTGTACGAACCGTGCGGCAACGGTCAGTTGCTGATGATGATCCGCGACCTTCAGGACAAACTGGGACAGTATCTGCGTGTGCTTGTTTCCACAGCAAGCGGACTGGACCGCCCGATGCGGGAACATGCGGACATTCTCAACCGCTGTGAAAAAGGCGATATCGAAGGGGCAGTCAGCGCGCTTCGAAGCCACATCGAGGTGACCCAAAAAGAGGTCGCCGCTTTTCTTAGACGGGGTGTCTGACCCCGCGCAACTCTTACTCAACACAATCAGGGAGTAATCGGATGAGTAATTTCAGGACACTGGCCGTTGCTGCAAGCCTTGCGGCTGTCGCTGCCACAAGCGGTTCCGCGCAAGAGCGCCAATTCGTCAACATCGGCACGGCGGGCATCGGGGGCGGATACTATCCGACCGGTGGTTTCATCTGCAACGTGCTGAACAAAAGCCGCAAAGAGCTGGACCACAACATTCGCTGTACCGTGGAATCGACCGGCGGCTCGGTTGCAAACCTGCGCTCGATCCAGGCCGGTGAGATGGACATCGCGATCTCGCAATCCGACTGGCAGTATCATTCCTACAATGGCACATCCAAGTTCGAAGAAGACGGTGCAAACAAAGACCTGCGCTTCCTCTTCTCGCTGCATCTGGACACCGCCCATCTGGTCGGGCGCGCAGATCAGGACGTGAGTGCGTTTGAAGATCTGGCAGGCAAGACCGTCAATATCGGCAATGCAGGATCGGGCACCGAAGCCACCATGACCTTTGCTCTGTCTCGTTACGGAAAAACACCTGAAGACACGTTCGGCCAAGCAACCCGCCTGACCTCGCGCGAACAGGCCCAGGCGCTGTGCGACGGCAAGATCGATGCGTTCTTCTACACCACCGGCATCACCGCATCATCGATCACCGAAGCGACCAATACCTGCGACGCGTCGATTCTGAGCTGGAGCGACGAGACCATCGACGCGATGATCGAAGAATTCCCCTATTACGCGTCATCGACGATCCCCGCCGGTACCTACAAAGGACAGGATGAGGACGTGCAGACCTGGGGTCTGGCAGCAACCGTTGTTGCGACCGCCGACACCGATGAAGAAGTGGTCTATAACCTTGTGAAATCCGTGTTCGACAATTTCGAAGACTTCAAGGCACAGTCGACCCTCTACACGTTCGTGACCCGCGAAGGTGCGGCCACAAACGGCCAGTCGGCACCATATCACCCCGGCGCCGAGCGTTATTTCCGTGAAGTTGGTCTTCTGAACTGAGACCGCCCAATTTAATTTGAGGGCGCATCCCTGCGATGCGCCCTTTCTTGTACAAGCCGGGGTGGCCATGACCGATAAGTCGCACCAGGAACAACTGGATGATCTGATTGCCGAAAATGATACCGGGGCACGCGACCCGTCGGGATGGGCGCGTAGACTTATTCTGGGCGTCGCGATCCTGTGGCCAATTTATCAGCTGTATATGGCATCCCCGCTGCCCTTCGTTACTGGTATCGGCTTGATCGATGACAGCCAGCAACGGGCCATACACCTTGCCTTTGCGCTGTTTCTGGGGTTTTTGACATTCCCCGCATTCCTGTCTTCTCCGCGCAAATACATTCCCTTTTACGATTGGGTGTTTGCGATCCTGGCGGCGGGATGCTCGCTGTATATTCTGGTGTTTTACCGCGACGTTGTTGACAACGCGGGTGGCATCCGAACCCCGGCCGAAACGATTTCAGCCATACTAGGCATGCTGCTTGTGCTGGAAATCACCCGCCGCGTTCTTGGGTTGTCACTGGTCATCGTGGCAAGTGTTTTCACGGTCTATGTCTTTGTCGGACCGATGCTTCCCGAACTGATCTCACATCGCGGGTTTTCGCTGAACCGCTATGTCGATCATATGTGGCTGACGACCGAGGGCGTCTTTGGTCTGCCGCTGGGCGTCTCGAACAGCTTTATTTTCCTGTTTGTTCTGTTCGGAGCGCTGCTGGACAAAGGCGGGGCCGGGAATTTCTTTATCAAACTGTCCTTTTCGATGCTGGGCCATCTGCGCGGTGGCCCCGCCAAGGCGGCAGTGGTGTCCTCGGGCCTGACCGGCCTGATCTCGGGCTCGGCCATTGCCAATGTTGTCACCACGGGAACGTTCACCATCCCGCTCATGAAGCGCATCGGGTTTTCAGGCGAAAAGGCGGGCGCGATCGAAGTTTCGTCCTCGATCAACGGTCAGATCATGCCGCCCGTCATGGGTGCCGCAGCCTTCCTGATGACCGAATTTGTCGGCATCACCTATTTCGAGGTGGTCGTACACGCCTTCATCCCGGCGATCATCAGCTATGTCGGGCTGTTCTACATCGTGCATCTTGAGGCGGTGAAAGCAAACATGCCGGTTCTGGCCAAAGTACAGGAAAGCACATTGCTGCAAAGCCTGGGCCGGTTCCTGTTTGGCTTCGGCGTTGTCGCATTGGTGGCCGGGATCGTCTACACGGTCGCGACCGGTCTGGGAATGGTTGCGGGATCCTATGCTACCCCATTGGCCGGTGTCCTGATGATCGCGCTGTATGTCTGGCTGATCAAAATCGCCTCAACCTATCCCGAGCTTGAGATCGACGATCCAAACGCGCCATTGGTCGAGATTCCCAAGCTGAAACCAACCCTGATGGCCGGTTTGCATTTCGCCCTTCCAATCGGCGTTCTGATCTGGTGCCTGATGGTACAACGTCTGTCGCCGGGGCTGGCCGTATCCTGGGCGATTGTTGTCATGGTTGCCATCATGCTGACCCAGAAACCGCTGCTCGCCCATTTCAGAAATACGGCGAACGGAGGCCCGCTGGACGGGCTGCGCGAAGGCTTCCATGACCTGATCGAAGGCATGGTGGCCGGGTCGCGCAATATGGTCGGTATCGCCGTGGCCATGGGGGCTGCGGGGATTATCGTGGGTGTTGTCTCGCTCACCGGGCTGGGCTTGCTGATGACCGAGATCATCAACGCAGTCTCGGGCGGCAATGTGATGATCATGCTGCTGTTCACAGCCATCATGTGCATTGTGCTGGGAATGGGCCTGCCAACAACGGCCAACTATATCGTTGTCGCCAGCGTCATGGCGCAACCGCTCGTGGTTCTGGCAGCGCAGAACGGCCTGATCATCCCACTGTTTGCCGTACACCTGTTCGTGTTCTATTTCGGCCTGATGTCGGGCACGACCCCTCCGGTTGCGGTGGACAGCTTTGCCGGGGCCGCCGTTGCACGCTCGGACCCGATGAAGACCTGTATTCAGGCTTTCTACTATTCGCTGCGGACCGCGATCCTGCCGTTCATCTTTGTCTTCAACCCCGAGCTGTTGCTGATCGGTGTGGACAGCTGGTGGAGTGCTGCGCTGATCATCATATCGTCCACCATCGCCATGTGTGTTTTCGCTGCCGCCACTCAGGGCTATTTCTTTGTCAGAAGCTACAAGCTGGAAAGTGCACTGATGGTGGTCATTGCCCTGTCCCTGCTGCGCCCTGAATTCTGGCTGGACCGCATTCAGCCCGCTTTTGAGCCGGTCGATCCCACCACCATCTACGCGGTTGTTGAAAGCGCTGAAAAAGACGCCCAGATTCGAATGTTTATGGAGGGCGAAAACTTCAGCGGCGACATTATTCAGCGTGTTGTCGCAATCCCGCTTGGTGAACCTGGGGCTTCTGGCGAAGATCGGTTGCTGGACACCACTGGCATGGAGATGCGTTTTGACACGGATGGTGTTTATGTCGACAACGTGGCCTTTGACAGCCCGGCCCAGAAGTGGGGCGTGGATTTCGACTGGAAAGTTCTTGAACTGAACAAGCCGAACGCGCGCATCGCCAAGGAATGGTTCTATATCCCGGCTTATCTGGCCCTGTTTGCCATCATCGGATTACAGCTGATCCGGCGGCGTAGAGCAGAAGGAGCGGAGGCCGTAAATGTATAAAGACATCTTGGTCCCTGTTGACCTTGGGCATCCCGAAGCCAGCCAAAAGGCGATTTTGACTGCGCGACAGATTGCCCGGGATTATGATGCCGCGCTGCATCTGCTTAGCGTGGTGCCCGCGCTCGATAGCTTCACCTCGACCTTCTTTCCTCAAACCTTCAGTCATGACGTGACGAATGAAGCTCTCAAAGCACTTCACGCGGTGTCCGCCGCATCGGATCTTGGCGAAATAAAGGTACAACATGTCGTCGCGACAGGCGCAATTTACGACCAGATCCTGCGCATGGCAGAGGAAGTAGGCGCGTCGTTGATTGTTATGGCCTCACACCGGCCCGAGCTTCGCGACTATCTGCTGGGCCCAAACGCGGCCAAGGTTGTACGCCACGCAAAATGCTCGGTCATGATCGTGCGCGACTGAAATCTGAACGCACTTCTCACGCGACCTCAATCGCTAACCACCCCAGGTGTCTGACAGTCGGAAGCCATTTGGAAACGGATCGCTTGGATCCAATCCGATCTGGCTGATTCCATAGATCCAACATTGCCCGGAAATACGGTTTTGAGTGGCTTGATAGGGGCCGACGTTGGTGATGCTCAACAGCTCGGTTGTGAACTCTCCGCCGATAATCGAACGTGACACAACCATATCGCCCGGCGACGCCAACCCCGCTGCGTGGCGCACTGCCATGTTGGCATTCGATCCGGTGCCACAAGGCGATCGGTCTGCACGGCCCGGACGCAGGGTTGTGCAGGTTCGCACCGCGCCATCAGGATCCATTGACCGGAACATGACATAGGCTAGACCATTCAACGCCGACGTGGTCGGGTGCGGAGCGTCCTCGATTTCGGCAATCAGATCCCGCAGGGCAACGCCCTGCGTCGCAAGCGCGCGGGCGTTATCCGGCGTAATCGACAACCCGATCTGATCCACATCGACCAGCGCATAGAAGACACCGCCGAAACACAAGTCATAGCGGATTGTTCCCCAATCGGGCGTCTGAATTTCGCTGTCTTGCTTGGCCACAAA
>NZ_JBXWSB010000195.1:0-5452 GCF_059613205.1 Ruegeria sp. BHSB064 | reverse complement strand
CTTCTCGCTGGGTTTGGAAGGCGCACAGGTCAAGCAATGTGTCAAACTGATGAACCAGCTGTACAACGCCTTCGTCGAGAAAGACATGGAGATGCTGGAGATCAACCCGCTGATCGTCTCGGACAGCGGCGACCTGAAAGTGCTGGATGCAAAGGTCGGTTTTGACGGCAACGCCGTGTACCGCCACCCGGATATTGCCGAACTGCGCGACACGACCGAGGAAGACCCCAAGGAACTGGAAGCCTCCAAGTACGACCTGAACTATATCGCGCTGGATGGTGAGATCGGTTGCATGGTCAACGGTGCAGGTCTGGCGATGGCCACCATGGACATCATCAAGCTGTACGGGGCCGAGCCTGCCAACTTCCTCGACGTGGGCGGTGGTGCGACCAAAGAGAAAGTGACCGAGGCGTTCAAGATCATCACGTCGGACCCGCAGGTCAAAGGCATTCTGGTTAACATCTTCGGCGGCATCATGCGCTGTGACGTCATCGCCGAGGGCGTCGTCGCCGCGGTGAAAGAGGTCGGCCTGCAGGTTCCGCTGGTCGTACGTCTGGAAGGCACGAATGTCGAAAAAGGCAAAGAGATCATCAACACCTCTGGCCTGGACGTGATCGCAGCAGACAACCTGAAAGACGGTGCCGAAAAGATCGTGAAGGCTGTTAAGGGTTAAGCTGCTTGCGGTGGGGTTGGCTTAAAGCCCGCCCCACGGCGCGAACAACTCAGCAAGTGTTTTTGTTGAGAGGAATCGAAAGAAGCAATCGATCTGATGACCATCCCCATCTTCCTCATAGGTCTAGAACGCGCCACCGGGCGGGCGCGTTTGATGGAGCAGGAGCTGCAAAAAGCAGGCCTGTCGGCGACGCGCGTTAATGCTGTTGACTGCAACGCCGCCACCCGTGAGGATTTCCTGCGCGAATGCAAGGCCGAGGGGCCGTGGGGCTATTTCCACACGAAGGACATGGCCTGCACCCTCAGCCACGCCAAAGCGTGGGAGGCATTGATCGCCTCGGGCGCAGAACAGGCGTTGATCCTTGAGGATGATGTTTTTCTGAGCCCGGAACTGGCCGATTGGCTGAATGACCCGTCCTGGTGGCCCGCAGATGCCGATATCGTCCGGTTCGAACGCTGGCGGAGCACCAAGCTTTATGTGGCGCTTGGGCGCAAGCGGTTGTTCCATCTGGGGCGCGAGCTGCGCCTGATGCGGTCGCGCCATCCCGGAGGGGCGGCCTACGCGCTGACACGACAGGCGGCACAGCATTTTCTGGCGCAGAAACCCTATGACATCACGTTGGACGGGCTTTTGTTCAACCCGTCAGCCTCACCAGCGGCGCGTCAGATCAATATCTATCAGGTGATCCCGGCCATGGTCGAACAGGGCAACGAAGCGCCCGGTGAATACAACATGGGGGCACCGCGCAGCCGGCCGAAAGGCTGGCCATTGGTCCGGCAAAAGATCCGGCGCGGCATTGCTGAAATCAGCAGCGGGCTGCGCACCACGGCCAATCTGGCCTTGGGTCGTGCCACGCTCGAAAAAATTACCTATGCGCCGCAAGTTCTGCCGGCGACTGAAACCAATCAATCCAACACCGCCTAGAGAAAGGGACAAAATGGCAGTCCTCATCGACGAAAACACCAAAGTGATCTGTCAGGGCTTTACCGGCTCGCAGGGCACATTCCACAGTGAACAGGCCATTGCCTATGGCACCAAGATGGTCGGCGGCGTAACCCCCGGCAAAGGCGGGATGGAACATCTGGGTCTGCCCGTGTTCAACTCGGTCCACGAGGCCAAGCATGTGACCGAAGCCAACGCCTCGGTGATCTATGTACCGCCGCCCTTCGCTGCGGACTCGATCCTCGAAGCGATCGATGCCGAGATGGAGGTGATCGTCTGCATCACCGAAGGCATCCCGGTTCTGGACATGATGAAAGTGAAGCGCGCGCTGGAAGGCAGCAAGTCGCGCCTGATCGGCCCGAACTGCCCCGGTGTCATCACACCTGACGCCTGCAAGATCGGCATTATGCCCGGCCACATCCACAAGCGCGGCTCGGTCGGCGTTGTGTCACGCTCGGGTACGCTGACCTATGAGGCGGTTAAGCAGACCACCGACGTGGGTCTGGGCCAGTCCACCTGCGTCGGCATCGGCGGCGACCCGATCAAGGGGACCGAGCATATCGACGTGCTGGAATGGTTCCTGGCCGATGACGAAACCACATCGATCATCATGATCGGTGAGATCGGTGGTTCAGCCGAGGAAGAAGCGGCACAGTTCCTGGCGGATGAGGCCAAGAAGGGCCGCAAAAAGCCGACCGCCGGTTTCATCGCAGGCCGTACAGCCCCTCCGGGCCGCCGCATGGGCCACGCGGGCGCGATTGTCGCCGGTGGCAAGGGCGGTGCCGAGGACAAGATCGAAGCCATGCGCTCGGCCGGAATCGTCGTGGCCGAAAGCCCGGCGCAGCTGGGTGAGGCTGTGCTGGAAGCGATTGGGTAAGGCATGACAACTAACCGGCTCAGGATCCATTGTGGTTTGGCCATTTGCATAGGGGCTATTGTGAGTTTTACACAGTCAGCACTTGCACAAACCGCCAGCGAACGCGCCGCATTCGCCTGCATGCAATTGGATGAAGAGTCGGCTTACGCCAATTTGCAAAGTCTCGGCTGGCAACGGTTGATGCCAGTCGAACTTTCGCCAGATGAAAAAGAAATACTTTCGACAGAGTATTTCCTTTTCAAAGCCTACAAACCCAATAACCCCCATAGGCAGCAGTCTTTCGAAGAGACCGCCAAGATTGCCATAAGGCGCGTCGAGCAAAAGATGGCTCGCAACGCTTCTGCTTCAAGCTTTAAGGGCGGCGCTGTTTTAAGGAACAGTTCGACGCGAGATTTAGTTAGTGTGCAAGCAGAAAACCTTGGAAAATTTGAAAGAACTACTTGCACCTTTTTTTACACTCAAAAAACTGCGCCTAGTCTCTTCACACATGCACAACGAAATCTTCAGTCGTCTAGCTTCGAGAGCTCACTTGTGGCTCGGGTTGGGGTTTGGAACAACTACCGAAATGGAATTGAACAAAGTGTAGAGGTTTACCTGTGGGACACTGCGGGCATTAGCGCTGCGCTCCAACGAGAGTTTCCAGGAGAACTCATGGTTGTAGCCTCAGTTTGGCAACACGCTGAAAACAAGAGGGGAGATTGAATAATGTCTCTCAGCCTTGAGATCAGATTGGGGCCGCTATGACCTTCTCTGACGCCATCCGCACCT
Source organism: Ruegeria sp. BHSB064 (assembly GCF_059613205.1). Lineage (NCBI taxonomy): Bacteria > Pseudomonadati > Pseudomonadota > Alphaproteobacteria > Rhodobacterales > Roseobacteraceae > Ruegeria > Ruegeria sp. BHSB064. The sequence continues at coordinate 2,192 of NZ_JBXWSB010000195.1, read as the reverse complement.
GTTTTGCCCAGGTCTTCACCTTCTCGGGCCGTGCCTGCCGGTCAGAGTTCTGGTGGTTTTTTCCAATCGGTGTCGCCATGCCGATTTGCGCGGCAGCCCTCGGAACCGTTGTCGGTTCCACCTATTGGGTGACTAGCCTATTCGCAATTGCGTGCGCCATCCCGCTTTTTGCTAGTGGAGCTCGACGCCTTCAGGATACCGGTGAAAATGGCTCGGATGCTGTGGTGCCTTGGTTATACTTTTTTGGATCAACCACTTTAGTCTACCTGATGGTTCGATTTGGAGGATATGCGGGACAGGCGATAGATGAAGCCGGAAGCCCTGCCGGTTTCTTTCTTGCGTTATGGTTTGGGGCCGGTCTGCTAGCCCTGCTTCTGATGTCATTGTTTCTTGCAATTAGCTTTTTGGTTCTGATCACGCCAGCTTTTGGACAATGCCTTGTGCCTGGGCAGCGCGGATCAAACAGGTTTGGGCCAAACCCGCTGGAGCATAGCCCATGACCTTCTCTGACGCCATCCGCACCTGTTTCTCCAAGTTCTTCACCTTCTCGGGTCGCGCATCACGCCCCGAATACTGGTTCTTTTTCCTGTTCGTCGTGATCTGGGGCTTCATCGCCGGGATCATCGACTGGCAGTTTTTCACGCAGGTCTCGGTCACTGAAAGCGATGAGGTGAAATCCGTCACCGCCACGTCCAGCCAACCGGTCCAAAGCATTGTCGGCCTGATCGTCTTTTTCCCCCATCTGGCCGTCGCATGGCGGCGGATGCATGACACCGGGCGCAGCGGGCTTTATGCCTTGCTGCCGATCCTTCTGATCCTTGGGGCCTTTGCGGTTCTGATCTTTGGCATCGGTATTGCCAGCCAGTTCCATGGCGGAACGCTCGACATTTTGTTTACCCGCGCAACATTGCTGATCGTCATTCCGACACTTATCGTTCTTTTTGTGTCGCCCCTTCTGGTGCTGTGGTGGCTGACCCGCCCCAGCCAACCAGGCACCAACCAATACGGTCCCAACCCATATGAGGTAGTCCAATGACCGAACACTCGCCCAACTCTGCCTTTCATGCCTCAAGCTTCATGCAGGGGCACAATGCCGAATATCTGGAACAGCTTTACGCCCAGTACACCAAGAACCCCGGAGCCGTAGACGCGGCCTGGGTTGAGTTCTTTAAGGCTATGGGTGACGCCGCGCCGGATGTGCAGCGCGAGGCCGAAGGGCCGTCGTGGGCGCGGACCGACTGGCCCCCCATGCCTGCCGATGATCTCACCGGCGCACTGACCGGAGAATGGGCCGAGATTGACGCCAAAGCGGCGGGTAAGAAGATCAAGGACAAGGCGGCTGACAAGGGTGTCGAGGTCAGCGATGACCAGATCAAACGCGCCGTGCTGGACAGCCTGCGCGCGCTGATGCTGATCCGGGCCTATCGGATCCGGGGCCATCTGGCTGCCGATCTGGACCCGTTGGGGATGCGCGCGGCATCCAATCACCCTGAGCTGGATCCAAAGACCTACGGCTTCACCGACGCCGACATGGATCGGCCGATCTTTATCGATAACGTCCTGGGCCTTCAGGTCGCGTCGATGCGTCAGATCGTCGAGATCGTAAAGCGGACCTATTGCGGCACCTTTGCGCTGCAATACATGCATATCTCGAACCCCGAAGAAGCCGCGTGGCTGAAAGAGCGGATCGAAGGGTACGGCAAGGAAATCGCGTTCACCAAGGAAGGCCGCAAGGCGATCCTGAACAAGATGGTCGAAGCCGAAGGTTTTGAGAAATTCCTGCACGTCAAATATATGGGCACCAAGCGGTTCGGTCTGGATGGTGGCGAGGCACTGATCCCCGCGATGGAGCAGATCATCAAGCGCGGCGGCGCCTTGGGCCTCAGCGATATCGTGATCGGGATGCCGCACCGGGGGCGTCTGAACATTCTGGCCAACGTGATGGGGAAACCATACCGCGCCATCTTCAACGAATTCCAGGGCGGCAGCTTCAAACCCGAGGACGTGGATGGTTCGGGCGACGTGAAATACCATCTCGGGGCCTCCAGCGACCGTGAATTCGATGGCAACTCTGTGCACCTGTCGCTGACCGCCAACCCCTCGCACCTCGAGGCGGTGAACCCGGTGGTTCTGGGCAAGGTCCGCGCCAAACAGGATCAGCTTGGTGACACGGATCGCACCAAAGTTATGGC
>NZ_JBXWSB010000194.1:0-5585 GCF_059613205.1 Ruegeria sp. BHSB064 | reverse complement strand
GGAAATTCAATGTGTTCCTTACGACACGGTCTATCCCGAAGGCTTCGAAGATATGCAGCGCCGCCTGCCCGATGTCTCGAAACTGCAACGTGTCACCGGGTTCCGCCCGATGCGCACGCTGCAGCAGATCATCGATGACATCGTTGCCGAGATGACCCGCCCGGTTCCCGCATGAGGGTGCATCTGTTGGCACAGACAGGCCGCACCCCGTGACCGATCTTGTCATCGGGTCGGGGCCAGCAGGCGTATCGGTGGCCATTGCCCTTCTGAACCGTGGCCGTCAGGTTTTGATGATTGACGGAGGGCAAGAGCTTGAAGTCTCTGCGCGGGAGCGCCGCGACCGGATGGCGGCCTCAGATCCTGAGGACTGGTCTGCGAGTGATATTCGGGCCTGGCAGGCCCCTCAGTTAGACACGCCGCCCGGACAGGTGCGCCGGTTTGGGTCCGATTTTGCCATGGTGCCGGGTACAGACACACTGGTTGCACCGGATCAGATCGGATTGCGCGCCTCACATGCGGCGGGGGGGTTGTCCAACCTCTGGGGATCGGCGGTCCTGCCCAACCGGGATGCAGATATCACCGACTGGCCGCTGAGCGCGCAGGATCTGGCCCCGCATTACCGGGCGGTTGCCAAATTTCTGCCGGTCAGCGGGCGAGAAGATGCCTTGCAGGCCCTGTTCCCCGCCTTTCCGATGCAGCACCGGGTTCCGTTGAGCCCATCGCCTCAGGCCGGGCATATTCTGCACCGTCTGGAGCAACAGCAAACCAGCCTTGCGGGGTTGGGGGCCTCTGCCGGGATGGCGCGCCTGGCTGTGGATCCGGGCTGCCGCTATTGCGGTCAGTGTCTGCATGGGTGCCCTTGGGGGCATATTTACTCGGCCAGACAAACACTTGAGGATCTGCGCCACCACACGGCGTTTCGCCACCGCGATGGCCTTGCCCATGGCTTTGAAGAACACGCTGATCATGTCACGGTCCGGTTGGACGGCGGCGAGAGCCTGAAGGCTGATCGCGTTTTTGTCGCCGCAGGTGTTCTGGAAACGGCGCGCCTGCTGATGCTGTCTTCTGCGGATCCCGCCGCCCGCCTGCAATTGCAGGACAGCCAGCATTTCTTCCTGCCCAGCCTGCACCGCTGGCGCGCCCCGCGCCGCCCTGATCAGACCCCCTATCACACTCTGCCGCAGATTTTCATCGAGCTGGATGACCCCGATCTCTCACCCCATCTGGTGCACAGCCAGATCTATACCTGGAATGAGTTTTATGCCCAGGATCTGATCCGCAGTTATGGTGCAAAGCTGCCCGGCTCGGCCCCTGTTTGGCATATGCTGGCCCGGCGGCTGATCGTGGCGCAGGCGTTTCTGCATTCCGACCATTCTGCCCGTATTGATCTGACACTGGCCCCTGACGGGCGGCTTGTATCCAAGGTTCTGCCGAACGACACAACCGAGCAGGTCATGGCGCGGGCCACATCCCGGCTGGCGCAGGTGCTGAAACTGGCCGGGCTGACGCCGCTCAGCTTTGCCCGCCGCCCCGGTGATGTGGGATCAAGCTTTCATGTCGGCGGCTCGGTGCCCATGGCCAAAGCGCCCGGCACAGGACAATCGGATATTCTGGGCCGACCCAAAGGGCTGTCGCGGGTGCATCTGGTCGATGCCTCAAGCCTGCCCAGCATTCCGGCCACAACCATCACTTTTTCGGTCATGGCCAACGCCCACCGGATCGGAACGCTGGCGCCCTGACAGAAACGCTCGCCCGGGGTGCTTATCGGGTGCCGGTTTCAAAGGCCCCGCCCTCCAGCGCGACGGCCAATCTTGGGTTTCCCGCATCATGAGCTGCGCGCGCAAGCGCTGCGCCATAAGCTTCGAGCACGGATGTTTCGTGCCAGATTTCTAGAAACGCCTTGCGCGCAGCCGCGCCCTGCACCGCGCGCTGGTCGGACTGATGCTGCAGGTTGCGTATCGCCGCAATCAGATCGTCTTCGGATTCGAAGAGCTCTCCACCCCCTGCCCGCTCCACGATCTCGGGGAACGGGCCCAGCCGCCGGGCAATCACCGGTGTGCCCAGCCGGAAGCTTTCGATCAGGATGATGCCGAAGGTTTCATAACAAACCGAAGGCACAATCAACCCTAGCGCCCCACGATAATAGGCGTTCAATTCGTCAGGTGTCTTGCGGCCCAGAAATTTGATCCGGTCATTGCCTGAGGCCTGTGCCTTCAGCTCATCTGCGTAATCACCATCGCCCAGGATCAGCAGGTCCGCGTCGGGATAGCGGTCAAAGGCCGGGAACACATCCTGCAACCCTTTGATCTTTTCCAACCGACCGACAAACAGGAAATAGGGACGTTCATGCGCCGCCGGTTCCGGCAGGGCGCTCTGGTCTAGATCGGGCAGGAAATAGGGCAGTACCTGCATCTCCTGACGCAAGCCAAACTCGCGATGTTTGGCGCGGCTGAATTCGCTTTTGGCAATGATCAGATCCATATGATCCAGCGCCCGGTCCAGTGCGCCCGTATAGCGCCACAGCTGCGGCGGGCGTTTGTAATTCAGCACACAACGCAAGCACTGGCGATCATCGCACAGTTCCCGCCCATGCCGCCACAGAACATGGGTTGGACAGACCAACCAGTGTTCATGCGCCTCATAGACTTTCAGCCCCTCGCCCATCGGCAACAGGCCGGGCCCGCCGATCAGCGAAGTGTTATTGTGCCAGATGATATCCGGCTGCCGCTCGGCCAGAACCTCGCGAATGCGTCCTGCATGCACCACCGGGCGACCAAGTTGCTGAGTCAACAGGTTCGACATCACGCCATTGCGGCTGCGCAACCCGATCCGCCGCACCCCGTCAGGGGGCCCTTCGGGTTGCGGCTTGCCGCCCAGGATCAGATAGCTGTCTTCGTCATGCACCACCGTCACATCGTGCCCCCGCGCCACAAGCGCCCGGGCCATGCGTTGAATGCCAATGGCATCACCGCCAAAGGAATAAGGGGGATAAAATGTAGTGAACATCAAAATGCGCAGGGACTGCATGTGACTCAAACCGGATTACCAATGACTTTCCGGTATGAAAGCATGATCCATACCGTGATCGAAAGATGGAACTTGCCCTGATGCCCCGTTCACACGCTGTGTTGCGGGCATGCTGCAAAGGAATGCTGCTTTTGTCCGCTGCTCAGTCAAGAAGACTGAAATAAAGCGCCTCGATCTGCCGGTTGATGTGGTCTGGATCAAACCGGCTCTCTTTCGACCTGTCCAAGGCACTGGCCGCCATGTCGGCGCGCTTTTGGTCATCTTCGAGAATGTGCTCAACAGCCTGCGTGATCGCCGCGACATCGCCGATTGGCACACAGGCACCAACCGTATCATGCACCAGTTCGTGAACACCCGAACAATCGGTGGCCACAACCGGGGTTCCGACCTGGAACGCTTCGGCAATCGAGATGGGCAGCGCCTCCCACCGCGAGGTCAGCAACATCAGATCCGCTGCCCGCAAATAGCGATAGGGAACCTCGGTACGTCCAGCGAAAAGCAAATGCTCATCCAGACCGCGCTGTGTCGCCAGCGCCCGCATCTCCTGATCCAATGGCCCATCCCCGACAACGACAAAGCGATAGTCGGGGTGGGTGTCCTTCAGGCGCGCCACACACTCGATCAAGACGTCAATGCCCTTTTGATAGGCCACCCGCGCGATGGTGACGACAAGGCGATTGCCGCCACGCAGCAGGGTTTTTCGTAACGCGGCAACGTCGTGATCCGTATCTTCAGGCGGCGGCTTGATGCCAAGCCCTATGACCCTAAGCTTGTCCTTTGATACATTGGCGATTTCGGCCAGGTCTTCAGCGGCCCGATGGCTGGGCGTCACGACCAGATCGGCGTGGCGTGCAATCTTTCCAAACCCCCTGATCCGCTGTGGATCCGACCCGTGATACGTCACGACAAGCGGGATATTCAGACGCATCCGCGCCAGCAGCGCCACCAGAGCTGGTGCAGATTCATGCGCATGGATCACGTCAATCTGCGAAGACACAAGCCAGCGACGTAATGCGATGGCTCCACGGCCTGTATTCGCCAGCCGCCGGAGCATCGCGCCACCATCAACACCAACATAGCGTGTGGGGATAGACAGAAATCCGTCTGCCGCCCCCTCGCTTGCCCATTCACCGGGGGTGCCCGCCAGATAGACGCCATGGCCGCCAGCCCCAAGCCAGGTGCCCAGATCAAGCGCGTGCCGGGCGATCCCACCCATGCCAAAATCGGTACACATCTGTGCAATTCGAATGGGCCGGTGGCCATTTGGATTCCTTACAGCGTGCATGGGCGATTCCACATCATATTGGTTCCGATGATGTAGCAATCCGGCTATACCGAGATCAAACATTTGTAGATTGAACTTTGCTTGCCACCCAGCAAGCGCAATGCGTAAATTTTAGTATCCTAGTGCCGGCCAGTGCTTTGGGGCGAAAAGAAATTAGACAGAAACGGAGCATCAGCATGCATGTAGGGATCGACGGCACGACCTGGCGCAACGAGCGCGGGTTCGGGCGCTTCACAAGAGAGTTGGTGAAGGCGTTGGCAGCCCGAGATGGAAAATTCCGTTACTCCCTGATTTGCGATCAGGACCCCCCGTACCCTGTCCCTTCGAATGTCGAAGTGATCGTTGCGCCGGGGTCGGGAAACGACCATCCGGCAAGCCGGTTTCAGATGCACCAGGCAACGGTGAAACTGGGATGCGATGTGTTCTTCTGCCCAACCGTGTCCTCGTATTATCCGTTGCTGTCGCGCGTTCCCAAAGTGGTGTGCATACATGACACAATTCCCGAGCGCTTCCCGGATCTGATCTTTCCGACAAAGCTGAACCTTATGCTTTGGAAAATCAAAATCGCACTGGCCAAATTTCAGGCCACCCGGTTCATTACCGGATCCGAGTCATCTGCCGCAGACCTGAAATCCATCCTCGGCATTTCACGGGATCGGATTGACCTGACGACAATGGCAGCGGCGCCGTTTTTCAGAAAGATAAGTGATACCAAATCATTAAGCGACATACGCGCTGAATACAACGTACCTGAAAATGCCCGCATTCTTGTTTATGTGGGCGGCTTCAACAGACACAAAAATGTTCTTCGGCTCATTCAGGCCATGCCGATGATACTGGAGCAGCACCCGAATGCGTTTCTGGTGATTATCGGACGCACCACGGGCGAGAGGTTCTGGGACAATGTCGAAGATCTGCAGGCTTCCGCCCGCGCAGACGCGGTTGCCTCTGAGCGGATCATTTTCACCGGCGAAATTTCGGACGAAAAACTTGCGCTGCTGATCAATGCCGCCCACGCGCTTGTGCATCCGTCATTGTATGAAGGTTTCGGTTTTCCGCCGGTCGAGGCCATGGCCTGCGGCACTCCGGTTCTGGGGTCCAACACAAGCAGTATCCCCGAAGTGGTCGGTGATGGAGGGTTGCTGTTTGATCCCACTGACCCGTCTTCGATTGCGCAGCAGACCAACAGATTGCTGTCTGACAATGATCTTCACGCGCGGTTATCAGAACAGGCGATACATCAGGCCGCAAAATTCACCTGGGATCGTGCCGC
>NZ_JBXWSB010000193.1:0-5589 GCF_059613205.1 Ruegeria sp. BHSB064 | reverse complement strand
GGAGCAGCATCCAGACCATGCGTGTGCATCTGAGCCGGATCAGGGTCGCAACCGCCCGCATGGTTTCACCCACCGAGCCCAGCTTTTTGCTGGCCAGCACTTTGGGCGTATGCACAACCGCACTTGCAGGCATGGCCAAACCACGCAACGCCCACCGCAACCGCGCGGACAGATCGGTTCCGTTCAGTTGATACGCTTCCTGCGTGGTCCGACGCCATTTGGCCTTGAGCGCAGGCCAATCCTGGCGTGATGGATGACTGACCCGAAAATCGTCTTCATAGATCAGGCTATAGCCACGGGACACAGCACGCATGGTCCATTCCCGGTCCTCGGACACACCGTTAAGAAACCCGCCGATTGCGTCGAACACGTCACGCCGGGTCAGCAGGTTGCCTGCGCCTGAAAAGCCCTGGACTTCGATGTATCTGCGGAAATTGAAGGCAAAGACCGCCTCGAACGCTTCGGCACCGCTGCGGGGTGCCGGGGTTTCGTCAAAGACATCAACGCGACCCCCGATCAGGTCAGCCCTGTCCGCAATCCTGCGCCCAACTGTCAGCCAATCAGAGGCGGGAACGCAATCAGCATCGATGAAGAACAACCGCGGGGCTGTGGTTTCGGCAACGCCGCGATTGCGGGCATGGGCCGCGCCCTTTTGGGTTTCCACCACAAACCGCACCTTGGGAAAGGCGCGGCTTATCTGATCCAGAGACACCGGAGAGGCATTGTCGACAACAATGATTTCCGTGTTGGAAATATCATTGTCCATCAAGGCGCTCAGACAGCGTTCCAGCCTGGGAATGTCGTTATAATGCGGGATGATGACCGCGTCAGCCGGGTGTGTTTCAGTAGTAACCTTGGTCATTGCCGAAAGCTCCGCTGATATAGCGGCATTTGTTCAGGACGATCCCCATAACCTGCGTCAGTTCGGCCAGTTGCCGTTCTGCGACATCGATATGATCGATGCTTGTTTCTTCAGCTGCCGCCAGCAGCAACGCGCAATCGACATTCTTGAGGAACCCGTGGCTGTCATCGCTCACCATCAAGGGGGGCGTATCGAACAGAATGATGTCTGGTTTGAATTCCGCCTCGATCTCTTCCAGAATTTCGATGGCGCGCCGGCTCTGCAGAATTTCGGCCGGATTGCGGGTCTGGGCGTAGTTCAACCCGAAAATCACGTTGCTGCCATGGCGGCGCCCATGATCCCGGAACGCCACGGATCCCTGCAAAACATCCGCCATACTGTGTTCGCCGGTCTGCTGCAGGATCTCGGCCAGCCCTCTGCGCCGCAGGTCCAGATCAACCACAATCGTTTTCAGGTCTGCCTGCCGCCCAAGGCTGAAAGCAAGGTTGGCAGCCGCCGTGCTTTTGCCGCAACCGCTGTACGGAGAGGTCAGCGCCACCCGACGCCAGCCATTTGACAGGATCTGCTGCAACATTTTGGTGCGCAGCATGTCATAAGATCCCGCTGCCTGACCGCCCCCATAAGAGACCAGGCGGTTTCTGGAAATGAGGCGCGGCTTGATCTTGATCTCGGGCACAGCTGCCCAGGCGTCGACACCGCTTTCCTCGGGCTCAACCTGAAACTCTTCCGGTGCTTGCTGCGGCGGAACCTGCCGGTTTTCCCGTTCTTCACGGGCCTTTTGAATCGCCTGCTGAAGACGGTCCATCACACCCTCCTCAGGATATACAGAACAGACATCACCAGCGAACCTCCAATTTATCCATCACACGTTCGGCGATCAGATCAAGGGGCAGATAATACGTGTGGACAGCCCACACCGCCGCCGGAACACCAACCATGATAGCCAGGATCACCGCGATCCAGGCCAGGCGGTAAATGATCACCTCTTTGCGCGAACGCATGTAAGGGATGGTCGCAATCGGCCACACCTCAAGTTTATTGATCAGATCTTCGGGCCGTCTCACCGAACGGTTCAACAGCTCAAGCAATAGGATCAGCCCAAGCCCCAGCCCGATGCCAAAGACCGTTCCGCCCCCTGCGATCATCAGGCGGTTGGGTTTGGTCGGACCGCTTGGGACCACCGGATATTCGATCACCGAAATCCGCTGTCCCTGAGAGGTTACTTCGATCCGTTCGCCCGTTGATGCCGAGGCAAGGCGTGTCACAGCGTTGTTGTACTGAGTCTGGATATTATCGTGATCGCGCTGCAACTCGGCCAGCGTAATTGCATTGGCCGGGGTTTGGTCGATCGTCAGGGTCAAATCTGTAAGGCGGTCTTCGATCACGGCGCGTTTATCTTCCTCGGCGGCAATCTGCGAATCCAGCTGCGCCAGCTGAATATCGAGCGCCGAGTTCCCCGTCTGCGTATCGGCAGGCACACTGCCAGCGGCCTGCTCAGCCGCCACAACCTCTTCTAAGCGGGCAATCCGGGCGCGCAGCAGTTTGATCTGCGGATTGTTTTCGGAATAGAGCACAAGCTGATTGTCCAGCTGGTTGCGCAGTTGCGCCAATTGTTGTTGGGCCTGGGTCTGCGCTTGCTGCCCCACACCGACAATCTGTCCGGTCGAACTGTAGATGCTCAGCAGTTTCTCGCGCTGACCTTTGAGCGCAAATATCTGCTGGTCGGTCTGTTCCAGATTGGTCTGCAACGTGCCTTGCTGGGCCATGCGGAACTGCAGGCTGCTGGGAAGCGCATCCGAATTTTCATTCTGGAATTTCAGGATCCGGGCGCTGCGCTTGTCCAGCTCATCGCTCAGCCGCTCGACCTCCTGTTCAAAAAATTCCAGTGTATCGGACGCCCGCCCCTTACGGTACGAGACATCCAGCTTCTGGATTTCGGTCAGGTATTCGTTCAGTACCCCGGCCGCGATCGCGCCTGAACGTGCCTCAAAGACGATGGTCATCAAGCTGGCCTGATTGCGGCCAGTGCTGATGTGGATATGTGTATTCCGGCGCAGGGCATCGACGATCTGGTCGGGCGTTGCCTCTTGCTGATCAGGCAGAACCTCAAAATTGCGCGCAATGTCCAAAAGAACCGGGCGTGTCAGCAGACGCTGCTCCACAATTTGCAGCTGTTCAGCCGCAGATGTGTTCACGGTACTGGCCGCCAAATTGCCTGGAATCTGCGGGGATTCAACAATCAGCCGCATCTGGGATTCATATGTTGGAGGCAAAGCTCTGGCGATGATGATCGACGCCACAGACACAATCAGAGCAACGATCAGAAAATACGGAAACCGTCTCAGGAAAATGGAAAAGTAATAGCGAACGGGGCCCATTTCAGACTGTCAGCTCCTTCTCAAGCGAGTTTCCACCAAAAAATACACCATCCTGAACGACCTGGCTGACGATATTTTCGTCGATATCCTTGGTTTCATTGGTCCAGGCATAAAGCAGCGCAAAGTCGCAGAACTGGTTTACAAGCCGCGGCACCCCCCTGGTTTGCTGAAAGATCTGCTGACAGGCGGCTTCCGTGAACTCTTCACCCGACCCACCGGCAATCTTCATCCTGTGCCTGATGTAATGGTCCACCGACTCTTCATCCATGCGTTCCAAATGAAAGCTTGCCGCGACCCGTTGCGTCAACTGGCGCATCTTGGGATCCAGAACCAGGTCACGCAGCTCGGGCTGCCCGACCAGAACCAGCTGGATCAGCTCATCCGTGTTGGCGTTGATATTGGTCAGCATACGGATTTCTTCCAATCCCTCGACCGTCAGATTCTGCGCCTCGTCAAAGATCAGCACCACGCGGCGGCCTTCGGCATATTCCGCGACCAGAAAATCCTGAAGCGCCCGGAACAGCTGAACATAGCTGGCGTCATTCTCGATCGGCAACCCAAGGGCGTGCAACACCCATTGCAGCAATTCGCCCCGCCCGCCCTGCGCGTTCGAGATCAACCCTACCGTGATCGAGTCTTCCATCTCGCTCAGCAAGTGCTGCACAAGGGTAGTCTTCCCGGCCCCGATCTCACCAGTCAGGACAGTGATGGGGGCACAGCTCATGATTCCGAACTGCAACACCGAATAGCCGCGCTTGTGCAGCGGCGACCAATACATGAACCCGGGGTCCGGCAGCAGCGTGAAAGGGCGCCGGTCCAGTCCAAAGAAATCTAGGTAGAATCCGTCTTTGGGAACCATGGTCGCACGGTCGCCTTCCGCTTTGTCACACCCGGTTCTGGTTTCTCGGAAATCATCCAACTTAACACTCTGAACCACCAGAAAACCCTTACAGACACTAACATATCACATGAACCAAAAGTACTTAGTGACGAGCGTGCCATAAAATCAAGACATGTCCCACCCCTAACAGTTACATGCGTTAAATGGCCTTACAGGCAAATTCAATCAATGCTCATCAGGGTGATTGTTTCCGGAAACCTTCTTCAAAAACTGCTTAAAATAGCGCCAATCCGGGCGCTACGTGCCTAAGGCCCATGCGGGCGGACGCCCTCTCATTAACACCTTCTTTGGGATCAAATTAACGTAAATTTCATCATTGTGGCCGCATTTGACACAACTTTTGGGTCCTCAGACCAAAGCAAGAAGAACAAAGCCCCCAAATCGCCCCTTTAAAAAAGCGGTTCTGGTGGTCAGCCAGGGTTCTGTCACATGATTATTGTTTGGCATGTGGTTCGGAATTTGTTAAGAATTGTGCCGTGGAAGTCTGCCAAGCGTTGTTGGTATCGGCAGAGCTAAATTGATATAAATGTATAACATTTTTTATACATAAGTTGAGGTTGAGCATAGCTAGTTCCTGAGTTGAGTAGGTGGTGTTTTGGGTGTTTGTGTGTGCCGGGGGGTTATATAGTGACAATTCATTCGAAAGAGGTGGCCAACCCTGGCTACCCTAGTGCTCCGGTTATGCCTGTCGCCGCGCGCAGGTCGGGGTTTTACAGAAATGGCGGAAAACGCATCTTCGATGTTGCTTTCGTGCTGCTGTCGGCACCCTTCGTTGTTCCGCTGGTTCTGATGCTTGCCATCCTGCTGCTGTGTCAGGGTGTCACCCCGTTTTATCGCCAGAAACGCGTCGGTCGGAACGGCAAGAGCTTCAACCTGCTAAAACTGCGCACCATGGTTCACGACGCCGAGGCTGTTCTGGAAAAGCACCTTGCCGAGAACCCCGAAGCGCGGGCCGAATGGGACCTCAACCAGAAGCTGCGTGATGACCCGCGGATCACCAAGCTGGGCCCGTTCCTGCGGAAGTCCTCCATGGATGAGTTGCCGCAATTCTGGAATGTCCTTGTCGGCGAAATGTCCGTTGTCGGCCCCCGCCCCATGATGGAATCCCAAAAAGAGCTGTACCCAAGCAAGCTCTACTACTCCATGCGCCCCGGCATTTCGGGTCTGTGGCAGGTCTCCAAGCGCAATCAGTCAACTTTCGCCGAGCGGGCCCATCACGATTCCGAATACTGGAAAACCATGTCCTTTGGCACCGATCTGTCCATTCTGGCCCGGACCGTTACGGTCGTATTGCGCTGCACCGGCTGCTGACATCGCCGTAGCATGGCGCCAGGATGGACCCGGGCAGGCGCTGTCTGGCCCACTTCAGGCTGTGCGGGAGACACAACAATGACATCGACCAACACCCCTTTTGGCAAAACGCTGGCGGTCCTCCTGCTCTCCGCCAC
>NZ_JBXWSB010000192.1:0-5842 GCF_059613205.1 Ruegeria sp. BHSB064 | reverse complement strand
GTCTTCGATTGCGCAGCAGACCAACAGATTGCTGTCTGACAATGATCTTCACGCGCGGTTATCAGAACAGGCGATACATCAGGCCGCAAAATTCACCTGGGATCGTGCCGCTGAAATGACCGAGGTCAGCTTTGAAAATGCGTTGAGAAAGGCGCATTGAAAATTATCCCCTATTTAAGAACAGTTTGCGCCAAGGATAAAAATTAATGCCATTTCCACCACAGAGAATACTGCGCTTCGACATTTTTGATTTCAATCGCTTTTCACGATCAGACGCCATAATCACTGCCCATCTCAGGGACACAGATCGCTTGGGAGAGAAAACATGAAACACCACCAGATTTCGGTTGTCGTTCCATGCACCAATGCCCTCTCCGACTTTCGGGCTTGCGCGACAGCCCTGCAAAGCCAGACCGGCTCTCAGCCGGAAATCATCGCCGTCATACGCCTGGGCCCTGAATTCACCAGCCAGCTTGAAGCGGAATTTCCGACCATACGCACCATATCAGTGGCCGCGGATACGACCATTCCACAGATGCGTGCCGTCGGCATTCGGGCGGCCTCGGCCGATGCAATCGGTGTTCTGGAAGATCATGTGATTGTGCCGCGTGACTGGACCGAGCGTATGCTGGCTGAGATTGCGGCGGGATCCGATGTTGTGGCTGGCCCGGTGGACAATGACGCGACCGATACCCTTGTCGACTGGGCCGCGTTTCTTTGTGAATACAGCGCTGTCTTGCCGCCATTGAATGATGGCCCGTCAGATTGGCTTCCGGGCAATAACACGGTGTATCGCAGCGATGTTCTGAAACGGTTTGATGCCCTGCTGGATGACGGCAAATGGGAAAACCACCTCCATGACCATATGCGTGCCGAAGGGGTATCTCTGACACTGCGCAACGACATCATTTCCGGCCACAGGATGCATTACACCTTCGGCCTCTATCTCACGCAGAGATACCTTTATTCGAAAAGCTTCGCCGGGGCGCGGGTGCGCGGCGAAGCGTTCGGGAAACGAATCCTGATGGGCCTTTTCGCCTTTGCCCTGCCCCCGCTCGTTTATTTTCGCGTGGTTCGGAACGTCTTGTCCAAGGGCCGGCACATCCGGCAATTGCTGCTTTCGTTGCCCCTTCTTGTGCCATTTTCGCTGTCCTGGGGATTGGGTGAAGTCGCCGGATACTGGTTTGGCGCAGGCCAGTCCCTGTCCAGAGTTCGGTGAGGGGAAGGCCTGCAATGAACAAACAGGATCACTCACAACCTGATATCTCGGTGATCGTCGCGATCGTTGACGGAGGTGAAGCACTGCGCACGTGCCTGACCGCGCTTGCCAACCAACGCGGCGATTACGATGTCGAGGTTATTGTTCCATTCGACCAGCTTTCGCGGGAAGCCGCCGGGATGGCCGAAGACTTCCCCGATTTCCGGTTTCTCGACCTGGGCGTCATTGCGGGTGGCATGGTGCCGCAAAACGCCCTTGATCTGCACCGTTTCTGGGATATCCGCCGCTCTGAAGGCATCAAAGTTGCCCGCGGGCGCCTGATCGGTCTTGTTGAAGATCGCGGCATCCCTGCTGACAACTGGATCGTGTCAGTGATCGAACTGCAGGATCAGACCGGCGCAGCAGCGGTGGGGGGTTGTGCCGATAACGGCTATGATACGATCTGGAACTGGGCCATCCATATTTGTGATTTCGGGCGCTACATGGCCCCTGTGCCAACCGGCGAGGCCGATTTTCTGTCGGCCACCAACGTATGTTATCTGGCCGACACGCTGCACGAGCTGCGCCCGCTTTATGAGCATCGTTTCTATGAACCGTCGATCCATGCCGCCCTTCAGGCGGCGGGACACAAGATGGTTCTTTCAGACCGCCCGCGCACGACCGAATACCGCCCGCGTATTCCGACGACCACTCTCGCTCTGGAATGGTTTCACTGGGGTCGTAAATACGCCCGCATCCGATGTGGCGAGATTTCGTTCGGCCTGCGGGTCTTTCGCGCCGCCGTAACGCCCATTCTGCCGTTTGTTCTGTTTTTCCGGCATCTTGGAAACCAGCGCCGCAAGCGGGTTTATCTTCGAAAGTTCTGGCTTGCCTCACCGCTTATTTTCATGATCGTAAGCATGTGGGCATGTGGTGAACTGGTGGGATATTTTCAGGGAGAAGAACCTGAAACACTGTGAAACCAACTGTCGGGCGCAATTTTCATGACGCCTGACCGGAGCGAGCGCCTCCTGACAAAGCGCTGTGATTTAGTAGGTGACAATTTTGAAGGTGAAAACATGATACCAGTCGCGGTTCCGGACCTTTCAGGTAATGAAGAACGCTATGTTGTAGAAGCGATCAAAGGAACCTGGATTTCTTCAAGCGGCGCATTTCTCGATCGTTTCGAAAAAGAGTTTGCGGCCGCGTGTCAGACCGACCACTGCCTTGCTGTCGCGAACGGTACAGTTGCGCTTCACCTTGCTCTTCTGACACTGGATGTACAGCCCGGCGACGAAGTTCTTGTCCCTGCCCTGACCTATATCGCAACGGCCAATGCCGTCAGATATTGCGGCGCAATACCGATCTTTGTCGATGTTGATCCCGATGCCTGGTGTATCGACCCGGAAAAGCTGGCTGAGGCCATTACCCCCCGGACAAAAGGGATCATTGCGGTTCACCTTTATGGCCACCCGGCGGATATGGACGCCATCAACCAGATCGCTTCTGCCCATGATCTCTGGGTCGTCGAGGACGCCGCCGAGGCGCATATGGGGGAATACAAAGGCCGCAAGGTCGGATCGCTGTCCAATATCGCCTCATTTTCCTTTTTCGGAAACAAGGTTTTCACCAGCGGTGAGGGCGGCGCGCTCACCTTTAATGATGATAGCTTGCTGGAGCGGGCCAAAATGCTGCGCAGCCAGGGAAATGATCCGCACCAGCGTTATGTTCATAGGGTCGTTGGCTACAATTATCGCATGACGAACCTGACAGCTGCGGTCGCGTGCGCGCAGATCGAACGCGCAGATACCATTCTGGCGCGGCGCCGGGAGATTTTCGAAACTTATGACCAAAACCTGAAAGGGATACCCGGCATCAAATTTCGACCGGTCATGCCATGGGCCAGGCTGACGCCCTGGTTATATTGTCTAACAGTCGACCCGGAACAGTACGGTGCCACCCGGGATCAGTTGGCGGATTATTTGCGCGACAATGGCGTCGACAACAGGCCTTTCTTCCCGAGCATGCATCAACAACCGCCATATCTGGAGCTGGCGGCCACGCAGAATGTGCACCTGCCGCAGTCCGAACACCTCTCGGCAACGGGTCTCAACCTGCCAACGTTCACGGGCCTGTCTGACGCCCAGATTGGGACAATCTGCAACCTGATCGCGGACCGGGCCGCAGGCTAATCGCCCGACCCGACCGCCACGTGCCGGAGCTAGGGGCGCACTGGTTGCAGCACCGGCAGCTCAATGGCTTTGTTGGTGCGTGAACTTTCAACAACGGCGTTTGCAATTTCGATCGACCGCAGCCCGGCATTGCCATCCGCAATTCTGCCGCTGAGATCCCCTTCACAGAGTTTCAGAAAATCCCGAAGCTCTTCCGCAAAAGAAATTTTCGCAGTGGTTTTCCACGAAAATAGCTTTTCGCGCACCGCAATATCAAAATATTGGCGTTTTGTGGTTGTCCCTTTGCCACCGGGTTCCGGAAGGGTGATCAGAACGTTCTTCATCGGCGCATAGGCACCCTGCACCACGCCATGCGTCCCATGCACTTCGATTGCGAAATCATACCCGCGCCATTCGCCCCATGTTGCGTGATAGACGGCGGGAATGCCCTCGGGGTTTTTCAACACGGCCAGGGCGGTATCCTCAGAGCCTGGAAGGTTCCAGACGCTCTCGCTGGCCACACCATAGACCGAGGTCACCTCGCCCAGCATGTAACGCACCATGTCGGTCATATGAATGCCGATATCCCACATCGCCCCACCACCGGATTCCGGCACCCGGTATTCCCAATCATGGGTGAAATGAGCCAATCCATCATGCCCGCAGAATGCGCGTACATGAGTGATTTTGCCTATTTTTCCAGCGCTAATGACATCTTTCACATAGGCGAATGAAGGGTAATAGCGCATGTTGAAACCGGTCGCGATCACCCGGTTTGCAGACTTCGCGGCCTCCAGCATCCGATGACAGGTGTCCGCATTGCTGGCCATTGGTTTCTCGACCAGCACATGCATGCCGCGTTTTAGCGCACTGATGCATGGATCTTCATGCGTATGCGGCGGGGTGGAAACCACAACCGCATCCATCTCCACATCAAGAAAGCGCTCGAGATCGGTGAAGACCGGGGCACCACCTGCCACCTGGCGTGCAGCGTCTTCCGACAGGTCCAGAACGGCTGCAAGCGTTGTATCCGGGCACTCCTGAATGGTTTCAACTCTCAGCTTGCCGATTTTGCCGGCGCCTCCCACAACTCCGATACGCATAAATTGCTCCTTGTGAAAAAACTGCCTATCCGCTCAAAGACCTTCCAGCGCGATCGGCACGGATAGTCCCTTGTCGCGCAAAAGCGCATGACGCCGGGCTGCAATGCAATCTTCTGCAACCATTTCGGCGCACATTTCGCGCACAGTGATCGTGGGTTGCCATCCCAGCTTTTCACGCGCCTTCCGTGCGTCGCCCAGAAGCGTGTCAACTTCGGCAGGCCGGAAATACTCGGGATCGATGCGCATGATGACATCACCGACTGAAACCGCAGGGGCGGTTTCCGGGTCCGCTTCGGTCACAACGGCGTATTCATCAACGCCGGATCCCCGGAACTCCAGAGAAATGCCCAATGCCTCGGCAGTCCAGACTATGAAATCCCGAACAGAATGCTGTTCTCCGGTGGCAATCACGAAATCTTCGGGCGTATCCTGTTGCAGCATCATCCACTGCATACGCACATAGTCTTTTGCGTGCCCCCAATCCCGCAGGGCATCGATATTGCCCATATAGATGCAGTTCTCCAGGCCTTGTGCAATATTCGCAAGGCCACGCGTGATTTTACGGGTTACAAATGTCTCGCCGCGCCGTGGGCTCTCGTGATTGAAAAGGATGCCGTTGCAGGCATACATGCCATAAGCCTCGCGATAGTTCACCGTGATCCAATAGGCAAAAAGCTTGGACACCGCATAAGGCGAACGCGGGTGGAACGGGGTGGTTTCAGTCTGCGGCGTTTCGCGGACAAGCCCATAGAGCTCGGACGTGGACGCCTGATAGAAACGTGTCTTTTTCTCGAGCCCGAGAAAGCGAATGGCCTCAAGCAGACGAAGGGTTCCGATGCCATCAACATCCGCGGTGTATTCGGGCACTTCAAAACTCACATCGACGTGGCTTTGCGCCCCGAGGTTATAGATTTCATCGGGCTGAACTTCCTGCAGGATGCGGGTCAGGTTCGACGTATCGCCCAGATCGCCGTAATGAAGCTTCAGCTTGCGATCAACGACGTGATGATCCTCATAAATGTGGTCAATTCTCTGGGTGTTGAAGTTCGAGGCGCGCCGCTTGATCCCGTGCACCTCGTATCCCTTTTCAAGCAGAAATTCAGTCAGATATGAACCGTCCTGCCCGGTAATCCCGGTAATGAGAGCCGTTTTTTTCATAATGACGCACGTATCCTTACGGTTATTTATTAGAAAAATTCGGTTTTTGTGCTTCCCGCAAGCTCTACCCCCAACCGATCAGAGGCCTGGTCTTCATTTACCTTTATTCAAGGGGTCCTTCGGGATCAGACGGTAAGGGTAATCGGTCCGGGATGTCACCCTGACAATCTGATGTTTCTTGCGGCCATGCGCTTAAAATATACGCGATCAGT
>NZ_JBXWSB010000191.1:0-5746 GCF_059613205.1 Ruegeria sp. BHSB064 | reverse complement strand
ATCAACCCGGCCTGTCGTTCAAGATCAGCTATGCGGAACTTAGGAAGGCCGGACTGCGCGGTCCCGATCAGATCCCCGGCCCCGCGCATCTCAAGATCGGTTTCGGAAATGCGGAATCCATCCTCGGTTTCCCGCAAAACCTCCAGCCGTTTGCGCCCGCCTTCGCTGAGCGGCGGTTGGTACATCAGCAGGCAGGTCGAATCCGCGTCACCACGCCCCACACGCCCACGCAATTGGTGTAACTGCGCCAGCCCGAAAATCTCTGCCCGTTCAATCACCATGATCGTTGC
Source organism: Ruegeria sp. BHSB064 (assembly GCF_059613205.1). Lineage (NCBI taxonomy): Bacteria > Pseudomonadati > Pseudomonadota > Alphaproteobacteria > Rhodobacterales > Roseobacteraceae > Ruegeria > Ruegeria sp. BHSB064. The sequence continues at coordinate 5,456 of NZ_JBXWSB010000191.1, read as the reverse complement.
GTTGGGAACATTGACCCCAACTTCGATCACAGTTGTCGCCACCAGAACCTTGGTGTCACCGTTCTGAAAGGCGCTCATGGCAGCGTCTTTATCGGCGGGTGGCATCTGACCATGGACCAGGCCCACCACGCCTTCCCCCAGAATGGCACGCAGCCGTTTGAACCGATCTTCAGCGGCGGTCAGGTCCGAAACCTCGGATTCGTCCACCAACGGACAGACCCAGTAACACTGCCGCCCCTCTTCAATCGCGCGACGCAGATGCGACACGACCTCGTCCATACGCTGTGTGCTGACGATTGCCGTCTTGATCGGTTTTCGCCCGGGGGGCTTTTCGTCCAGCACCGAGACATCCATGTCCCCGTACTGCGCCAGCGCAAGGCTGCGCGGGATCGGCGTTGCCGTCATCACCAGAACGTCGGCACCCTGCCCTTTTTCCGACAGTTCCATCCGTTGCCGAACCCCAAACCGGTGCTGTTCGTCGACGATAGCCAAACGCAACGCATTAAACTCGACATCGCTCTGAAACACCGCATGGGTGCCAACCAGAATCTGAATATTACCCTGTTTCAGCGCCTCAAGCTTGGAACGTCGCTCGGCCCCCTTATCGCGTCCGGTGAGCAGTTCCAAAACCACCCCGGCCTCTTCCGCAAGGGGGCGCAACCCTTCCAGATGCTGACGCGCGAGTATCTCGGTCGGGGCCATCATCACACCCTGCCCGCCAGCTTCAACGGCGATCAGAAGTGCCATGAATGCCACCAGTGTCTTACCTGCACCAACGTCGCCCTGTAGCAAACGATTCATGCGAGATTCAGAGGCCATATCACCCGCGATTTCATCAATTGCCCGGCTTTGGGCGCCGGTCGGGCGATACGGAAGGCTGGCCAGCACCTTGGACTGCAAACTTCCGGTGGCGACGCTGACGACTCCACGGGATTTACGTTCCCGTTGACGGGCCAATGCCAGGGTCAACTGATGTGCAAATAATTCGTCATACGCCAAACGCTGCCGCGCGGGCGCAAACGGGGCGACGTCATCCGCCCCCTGAGGGTTATGCCCGGCCTGAATGGCCGAAGCCCAATCCGGCCATTTTTGCTGGGCCACCTGCGCAGGGTCAATCCATTCCTCAAGCTGAGGCGCCCGGGCCAACGCGCTGCGACTGGCCTTGAACGCCGTTTTCTGAGTCAGCCCTTGTGTCAGATGGTAGACAGGTTCGAATTCCGGAATCTCCCCGGCCTGTTCGACCGGCAGCATGTGGTCCGGATGCACCATCTGGGCCATGCCGTCGAACATTTCCAACTTGCCCGAAATCACCCGGCGCGATCCCTGCGGAAGCAGCTTTTTCAGATAGTCTCCACGCGCATGAAAGAAGACCAGCTGGAAATCGGCCTGACTGTCTTCGACATGAACGCGATACGCTCCGCCCTTGTTGCGCGACGGACGATGAGCGCCAACAGTGACTTCAACAGTCAACGTAGCGGGCAGATCAGCACCCTGAATCGTGTCGCGCCTGCGCCGATCAACCACCGCATATGGCAGCCCGAACAAAACATCGCGCGGGCTTTCTACGCCGGTCTGCGCCATAACCTGCGCGGTTTTGGGGCCAACACCCTCAAGCGTTTCCAAACCCGCAAACAGCGGGAAAAGCTGTTCAGGCCGTCCGCTCATGCGCCTTCGATCAGCTGCAGCCAGCCATCCTCATCCAACGTTTCGATCCCAAGCTCTGCCGCTTTCTTCGCCTTCGACCCGGCTCCGGGGCCGGCAACCAGAATATCGGTTTTCTTGCTGACAGAGCCAGACACTTTTGCACCCAAAGCTTCGGCCCTGGCCTTGGCTTCGGCGCGCGTCATCTTTTCCAGCGTTCCTGTGAAAACAACCGTTTTGCCTGCGACCGGGCTGTCGGACGCAGGTGCGTCGGGTGCGATGACGGTCAACTCTTGCCGCAGCGTATCAAATGCGCGCCGCTCTTCCGCATTTGCAAACGCATCTGACAGAGACAGCCCAAGCGTTGCTCCGATCCCATCGATACCGATCAGATCAGACCATGCGGCATTGGCCTCAGCTGGAACTCGGGCCGCTGCGACTGCTGCATCACGCGCTTCTTTGACGCGGGCGCGACGACCTTCGGCCAGCGCTGCAGCCCGTTCGGCGTCTTCTGCCTCATCAGCTTGCCGCTGCGCCAAAGCCGCCGGTCGGGCGGTGTCCAGCGCTTGTGCCATGGCATCCCACTCGCGATAATACAACGCCAGATCACGTGCGCCGACCTCGCCCACATGGCGAATACCCAAAGCAAACAGCAGGCGCGCAAACGGAATGGTTCGCTTTTCGTCGATCGCTGCAAACAGGTTTCCGGCCGAGGTTTCCCCCCACCCGTCCCGGTTTTTCAGTCGGGCCAGATTCCCCTTGTCACGCCGTTCAAGCGTAAAGATTTCCGCAGGGGAATTAATCGACAGCACCGGATCATCGTAGAACATCTCTATCTGCTTTGCGCCTAGGCCTTCGATGTCAAACGCCTTTCGCGACACGAAATGTTTGAGTTTTTCCACCGCTTGCGCCGGGCAGATCAAACCACCCGTACAGCGGCGCACCGCGTCACCTTCCTCGCGGATCGCCGCGCTTTGGCACTCGGGGCACAGCGTCGGGAAGGCAAAGGGCTGAGCATCAGAAGGGCGTTTTGAAAGGTCTACGTCTGCCACTTTTGGGATCACGTCACCCGCGCGATAGACCTGCACCCAATCGCCGACACGAATGTCTTTACCGTCGCGGATCGTACCGCCCTTGGCATCACGCCCGGCGATATAGTCTTCGTTGTGCAAGGTAGCATTCGACACCACGACCCCACCCACAGTCACCGGATGCAACCGAGCCACGGGGCTGAGCGCACCCGTGCGACCGACCTGAATGTCGATGGCTTCCAACCTCGTCCAGGCCAGTTCGGCCGGAAACTTATGCGCAATCGCCCATCGCGGCGTGGTCGAGCGGAACCCCAAACGCGCCTGAAGGGACAGATCGTTGACCTTATAGACAACCCCATCAATGTCGTAGCCCAAGGTAGAGCGTTGCGCTTCAATATCCCGATAATGCTCCAACATGTCTTGGGTCGTCTTGCACAGACGGGTCAGATCATTCGTTGAAAACCCAAGCGACTTGAGCCGTTCAATCGCTTCCAGTTGCGTGCCCGCCAACGGCTGGGACACCTCCCCCCAAGCATAAGCAAAGAACTTCAGGGGACGGGATCGTGTGATGTCCGCATCCAGCTGCCGTAAAGATCCGGCCGCTGCGTTACGCGGGTTGGCAAATGGTTTTCCGCCGCGCTCTGCTTGGCGGGCATTCAGTGCCTCGAAATCGGCGTGAGACATATAAACCTCGCCGCGGACCTCAAGAACTTCCGGCGCGCCATCCAACTGCTGAGGAATATCCGAGACAGTGCGTGCATTTGCGGTCACGTTCTCACCGACTTCACCGTCTCCACGCGTCGCTGCCTGAACAAGCTGACCGTTTTCATACCGCAAGGACAGCGACAGACCGTCAATCTTTGGTTCAGCCGTGAAAGACAGGGGCTCCTGCGCGCTCAGACCAAGATACTTGCGAATGGATCTGTCGAAATCAGCCACGTCGTCGTCATCAAAGGCGTTACCCAGCGACATCATTCGGACAGCATGCGTGACTTTCGAAAACCCGTCTGCCGCCTTAGAACCCACCTGCTCCGACGGGCTGTCATCACGTTTAAGGTGAGGGAATCGTGCCTCAATTTCTGAGTTGCGGCGTTTCAGTGCATCGTATTCGGCATCTGAAATCTCCGGTGCGTCCGCACCGTGATAGAGCGTGTTTGCCCGCAACAACACATCCGCCAGGCGCGCCAACTCGGCGCGTGCTTGGTCTTCGGTCAGATCAGAAATTGAGATTGAGTTGCTCATGGCCTCGCCCTGTCACGCGTTCTTGGACCTCAGTGATAGGGCGAGGTCATGGCCAGGTCCAGACGTGCTGAGCCGTGAGTGCAATGTGCTGCCCCGGACCGCCGACAGCACAGGTGGTTCAAATCAGAGGCCGACAGCCATCCGTGTTTCTTCCAAACTGTTGCTTTGCGGGTCGCGCAGCACATATCCACGCCCCCAGACGGTTTCGATATAATTCTCGCCGCCTGTCGCATTGCTGAGCTTTTTGCGAAGTTTGCAAATAAACACATCAATAATTTTCAGCTCAGGTTCGTCCATGCCTCCATAGAGATGGTTCAGAAACATCTCTTTTGTGAGGGTCGTGCCCTTTCGTAAGCTAAGCAGTTCGAGCATCTGGTATTCCTTGCCGGTCAGATGCACGGTCTTTCCATCGACTTCCACGGTCTTTGCATCCAGATTCACAGCGACCCGACCGGTATGGATAATTGATTGCGAGTGTCCCTTGGACCTGCGGATAATGGCGTGGATGCGTGCCACCAATTCTTCGCGATGAAAGGGTTTGGTCAGGTAGTCGTCGGCCCCAAAACCAAAGCCCTTGATCTTACTTTCGGTATCATCGGCGCCGGAAAGGATAAGGATTGGTGTTTCAACCCGGGCGATCCGCAATTGGCGCAACACCTCATGCCCGTTCATGTCCGGCAGGTTCAGGTCCAGCAGAATCAGATCGTAATCGTACAGCTTTGCCAGATCGATGCCTTCTTCACCAAGGTCCGTCGCATAGACGTTGAGGTTTGCATGCGTCAGCATCAGTTCGATGCTTTTGGACGTGGTCGGATCATCCTCAACAAGAAGTACGCGCATTTTTCACTGCTCCAATTCGGTCAACAATTCCAATTAAAAATAAACCTGAAGAAGAATGGTTAATCTGACGTTACCGTTGAATCAATTATTCACACTCTCCTTTAGGTTGTCGATATTTTTTTAAAGCAGTTGCTTTCAACGCCTCGACACCATGTTCGGCGACAAGAGACACCCAGCCGTTGAATTCCTCATCACTGATTCCGTACTTTTTCTTGGCGTCAGACAAGGTGATCAGGCCGTAAAGCACACCACGTACGACTAAAATCTTACGTGAGGCCACCCACCGTCGTGTATTCGCGGGTGGCAGATCAGCGCGCGTCAAAACGGTCCCGTCGGGTAATGTCACGGACCGTGGGCCCTCAACTTTGTGCAAAAACATCTTTCAACCCTTTTCTTCCTGCACCGTTACTGACATCAGGCTACTTAAGACCGCATGAAACCGCCCCTTGAGAATGTGTAGAATTTTCTTATATTCCGGCGGTCTTCCTTAACCCGAAACGGAACTGATCATGGCCCTCGATACCGAGACCCCGCTGAACTCGCTTGGTTTTGCTAAACCACCCTCGGAAACGCGGGTGGTTGTTGCGATGTCGGGTGGCGTCGACAGTTCCGTCGTGGCGGCCTATCTGGCGGATCAGGGCTATGACGTCGTGGGCGTGACACTACAGCTTTACGACCACGGCGCGGCGTTGGCCAAAAAAG
>NZ_JBXWSB010000190.1:0-5948 GCF_059613205.1 Ruegeria sp. BHSB064 | reverse complement strand
GATTTCTGTGTCGTCGACGGGCGGTGAAGCTTATGCCATTTATCTGGGCACAGGGTCTGGCACGCTGAATGTCGACACCAGGGATCAGGTTGGAGGTCTGATCCGGGTTCAGGATCACGACGTGAATCTGGACGCACAAGGTGGCAACGCGGTGTTCAGCTTCGAGGACGCAGCACCGAGTGTTGGTGCCTTCACCACCACAGTCTCCAACTCGAACTCAGCTTGGTTTGTACAAAACGAAGGCGGAGCCGCGCCCATCTATGCAGCTGTTGACAGCGACCAGCTTGCCGCCTCGGGAGATGTCGTAGCTTTCTACGGCAGCCTTGTCGGCAGCTCGGGTGGTGCGCTTAGCTTCGGTTTGCAGGATGAAGTGACCCGGTCGGGAACTTTTGACGCCGCACGTGGCATCACCTTTGGTGCATTCCGCCCATTCGTTCAACTCGACGCTTCGTCTCGTCGGTTTGAAACTGACCCGAACTTTGACACCGATGTCACTGTCTTCAACGGCAGCGCGGGTTTCTCGGGCCAGATCGAGAACGGTTTGGCCATTGCTCTGAGTATGGGTGTGTTCGAAGCGGACGGCAGCAATGACGCCGATTTTGACACAACGGGCTTCTATCTCGACGCTGCAGTTGGTCGTCAATTTGGAGCCTATACGGTGGAAGCCGGTCTGGGTTATGGCTGGCTGTCCACGGACAGTACGCGCGAGATAGCTGGCAGCGCAAGCGCACAGGCTGACTATGACAGTACGTTGTTGACCGCCTATGTCGGGGCCGACAGACGGTTCGAGGTCAGCGATACTGTGGATATGCTGGGCTTTGCCGATGTCCGTTACACCCGTCAAGAAAACGACGGCTACACTGAAACCGGCTCAGCCGCAAATGCCACTGTGAGTGACACAACCACCGAGGTGATTGAGGCCCGATTAGGTGCCGAAGCAGAAATGTCGCTTGCCAATGGTGGTTTGTTGATCGGCCAGCTGAGTGGCGTACTGCGCCGCGATCTTGGCGATGACAATGCAACGGTCACTGTTTTCTCGTCGTCGCAGAACCTAACTTTTGCCTCGACGGATTTCACCGGTGCAAGTGTATTGGTGGGCTATGAGCATGATCTTCAGGGTGGTATTCATCTGGAGGTTACTGCGGAACAGGAAATCGGCGACGATGCTCAGGGACCGTTCTTCCAAGCGGGCCTGAGGTGGTCTTTCTAAAGCCAAAGTAAGCGCTTTAGATTGCGAAAATACTAAGCCGGAACCGCATGGATGGTTCCGGCATTTTATTTCGGGTATTGAAAGACCACAGTGCAAAGGCTGATCTAATCACAACTTAAAGTGAGTTAAGTAAGGCTCGTCGAAAACCGAATTTCAGGGGCAACTAAAAAGTTTTGATTTCAAATAATTGCTCTGTTGCGCGTGAAATTCCGCCAACAAAATGCTCCGGCCAAACGCAGCTAAGTTTCGTCTGACATCACAATCGGCTCAATGTGGATCACGTCAGATCCATAAGGTGTTGCGCTGTCGATGATTTGGAACATTGTGTCCACCATGGCAACGACATCCTGGCGGACAGAGAACAGGTTTTGTGCCATGTATTGCGCAAACGGATCCCAGTCGAAACTTCCGAAAAGTATTGTGTCCAGCGCGGCTCTGTCATTTTGTGCCAGCCATTCAAAGACACCCTCAAGAGATACCGTAGAGTTTACGAACATGGCCGTCGGCATGCGTCCCGAAGCTTTCACTTTTGCCGAAAACGCAGCTTTGGATTTCGACGCCGCGTAGCCGCAGGCTAGTATGTTGTCTTCAATCGGATGCGCGCCAGCATGTAAGAATGCATCCTCATAGCCGCGTATTCGCTCACTTGTATTGTGGTCCGTTGGGCGTCCACCGACGAACAGAAACTCGTCTTTCCAGTTGCGCCCTTGCGCATCCGCGCGTTCGATCAACGCCTCGGTCAGTTTATAGGCACCGCTGTAATTGTCGGAAATGATGGAAGGCGCCGCCGTGCCCGGCAAATCCAGGTTGATCGTTGGCACGTTCTGCGCACGGCAAATTTCGGCGATTCCATCCGGATCAGATGCGCCGGTGCACACAATGTGATCCACGTTATAGGACAGCATCTGCCTGACGGTCGCCAGCTCCAGTTCAGGTTCGCGATGTGTGCAAGAGGTCATAGGCAACAGGCCCCTGGCACGCGATGCCATCTCAAAGCGCTCGGCGATGGCTCCAAAATATCGGTTGTCGTACATTGGGATAATCATGCCGATCATGCTTGACCTGACACTTCGCAGCGCACGCGCTTGCATGTTTGGCGCATATCCCATCTCGCTTGCCAGTTTTCGGATGGTGTTTGCGCGCTCTTCACTGATGCGCCGGTTGCGCCAGGATCCGTTGAGCACTGCTCCGACCGTGCTTGCTGACGTGCCTGCGCGGTCCGCAATATCGTAGATCGTGATTTGCTTTTTAGTGTCGGTTTTCGCCAAAAATATATCCCTTTGACAAAATTAGCGGTTTCAATATAGCCTGTGCACCATCGATTGCGCAACTAAGAACAACCGATGGTGCAATTATTTTTCGGCTGGATGCTCATGTTTGGCGCTGGCCAATTAGGGAGGAAGTTATGAAACTAAAAATAATTCTTGCAGCTTCTGTCTGCACATTTGCCCTGACGGCAACTTCGGCTGCTGCCGAGACTACGATGGGAATCGTGGTGAAGATCGGAGGAATTCCCTGGTTCAACGCGATGGAAGAAGGCATCAAGGAGCGCGCCGGTGAACTGGGTGTCAGCGCCGAAATGATTGGTCCAACTTCTGCCGATCCAGCCCTTCAGGTCCGTGCAATCGAAGATCTGATCGCAAAGGGCGTTGATGTGATCGGGGTGGTGCCAAACGATGAAGCTGCACTTGAGCCTGTGTTGCAAAAGGCCATGGATGCAGGGATCAAGGTAATCGCACATGAAGGTCCGGGCCTGAACAATGTGGACTGGAATTTCGAACTGGCCTCGGCCGATGGGTTTGGAGAGGCGCACGCTAAGTTGCTGTGCGAGAAAACTGAAGAGCCCGGCACTTACGCCGTTTATGTCGGGTCACTGACCGTACCACTACACAACGCGTGGGCAGATGCAGGTATCGCCTGGCTGGCTGAAAACTGTTCTGACAAGTTGCAGCCGGTGGGTGATCGCTATGGCGTCGCTGAAAGTGTTGATGACAGCCGGTCTACTGCACTTGATCTCATCGCGGCAAATCCGGATTTGCGGGGGTTCCTTGCGTTCGGAAGCCAGGGTCCGATCGGGGCAGGGCGTGCGATCGAAGAACGCCGTCTGGGTGGCAAAGTCCATGTGCTTGGTCCGTTCTCTCCAGGTCAGGGTCAAAAGCTTTTGAAGGATGATGTCATATCCGGAGGGTTTATGTGGAACCCGGCCGAAGCGGGCCGTGTTTTTGTGACCCTGGGCAATATGCTTGTGAATGGTGAAGAAATCACCGAAGGCACCGAGATCGAAGGTTTAGGTGTTGTCAGCCCGGATGAGGCGACCCGCAATATCATCACAGACAACCTTTTGGAGATCAACAAAAGCACAGTCGACGAACTGGCTGCGAAAGGTCTCTGAGGTCGTTTGCTGACGATTTGGAGACCCGCGCGACGCGGGTCTCCACTCGGGCTTAGAACACAATGAAAATTGATCCAGACACTGCACCGGCGTTGAGGCTCCGAAACGTCTCAAAAACCTTCGGCGGGGTAAAGGCGCTGAAATCCGTCGATTTCGAAGTGCAGCCGGGCGAGGTGCATTGCCTTGCCGGGGAAAATGGCTGCGGAAAGTCAACGCTGATCAAGATCGTTACGGGGGTTTACACAGCTGACCCCGGCGCTGAGCTGGAATTGTTCGGTCAGGGCCTTGCTACGATTTCCCCGACAAAAGCGCGGGCATTGGGGATTGCGGTCATTTGGCAGGATCTTGCGCTGTTTCCGCATATGACAGTGGCTGAAAACATCGCATTTGATGAGATGGTCGGGCTGACGCCACGCCTGACATTCGGGAGCCGCTACAAACGTGACGTGCAAGCCGTACTTGACCGTTTGAATGTGCCATTGAACCTCGACACCAGGTTGGGAGACCTGCCGATCGCGCAGCGCCAGATCGTCGCCATTGCCCGTGCATTGATGGGTGAGGCTCGGCTTGTGTTTATGGATGAGCCGACGGCTTCGCTGACCCAAAGCGAAACCGACGCATTGTTGGACGTGGTGCGCACGCTTTCGTCACAAGGGATTGCCGTTGTTTTCGTCAGCCACCGTTTGGCCGAAGTCATAGATGTTTCCGAACGGGTCACAGTTTTGCGCGACGGCAAGCTTGTTGGCGTCTATCCCACCGAAGGCATGACGCAGTCCCGTCTTGGTGAACTGATGACCGGAGCTTTGTTCGAACATACAGTCAGCGCGCAGGACCGTTCCGGGGCGGAACCTGTGCTGGAAGTCGAAGGGATGAGCAGATACGGCGAATTCCAGGATGTATCGCTGACCATTCACCACGGAGAGGTGCTTGGTCTAACCGGGCTGATCGGTGCTGGTCGAACAGAACTTGCCCATGCATTGATCGGAATGAACCCGTTGGATGCGGGCGAAATCCGGTTAGAAGGCGCTCCGGTCCATTTTGCATCAATTCGTGAAGCGATCGCCCGAGGCGTAGCTTATGTGTCAGAAGATCGCCTGTCTTTAGGTCTTATTCAGCCGCAGTCTATCGCAGACAACACAGCGATTTCCGTGCTGGACCGCATTCTCAACGGACTTGGTTTGTTGTCACCAAGACGTCAATCCGAACTTGTCCGGCACTGGATCAGTGAACTTGCCGTGAAAATTGGAAAGCCGGAAGATGCGGTCTCAACCCTGTCAGGTGGCAACCAGCAAAGGGTCGTCCTGGCAAAGTGGCTGGCAACCAAGCCGCGCCTATTGATTTTGGACAGCCCGACTGTTGGCGTTGATGTCGGGGCCCGGGCCGGCATCTTTCGGATTGTACGCCAATTGGCTGATGAGGGGATGGCAATCCTTCTTATCTCGGACGAAGTGACCGAAGCGATGTTCAATTCGGATCGCGTTCTGCACATGGCGGATGGGCGGATTGTGGGCGAATACGATCCCCGCACCACCAGCGTGCCTGAACTGGAGGCACGTATCTATGCGTGACTTCTTTCATACACATCCTGTCGAAGCGCGTCTCAGCATCGTTCTGCTCTTGATGATCCTCGGTTTGTCGCTTGGAACCGACACCTTTCTTACGATGGGCAACATCACGTCGCTGCTCAACAACAATGCAGTTAATCTGATCTGGGCTGTTGGCCTGTTGGTCGTGCTGATTGCCGGTGGAATTGATATTTCCTTCGCCGTGGCGGCTTCGGTCGTTCAATACGTGGCGGCGCAGATTTTCATGAGTATTGGCGGTGGGAATTGGGCAATCGGTTTTGTGGTCGCCGCTTTTCTCGGGATCGGTCTCGGGCTGATCAACGCGCTGCTGATCCACGGGTTTCGGGTGATTTCCATTGTTATCACCATCGCCACGTTCAATGCGTTCTTTGGACTACTGATGTTTTTCACGAAGGGCCGAAACATCTACAACCTGCCGGACTGGTGGACCGACCGCATCTTCATTTTCGAACGACAGGCAGCGGATGGCACCTGGTCTGAGCTGAACCTTTCGGTTGCCGTCATGATCGTATGCGTCGTCGCAACATGGGGTCTCATTCGCCTGACCACTCTTGGCCGTCAGCTTTACGCTTTTGGCGACAATCCCGAGGGCGCCCGGCGTGCGGGTGTGAATATCTGGCAAATGCAAATTGTTGCCTTTGGATGGTGCGGGATGATGGCCGGGATCGGTGGGTTGATGCAGGTAAACATTGCCCAGGAAGTAGTGCCAAATGCGCTTTACGGCCGAGAGTTGGACGTGCTGGCCGCAGTTGTGCTGGGT
>NZ_JBXWSB010000189.1:0-5884 GCF_059613205.1 Ruegeria sp. BHSB064 | reverse complement strand
GACCTCGTTTACCAGTTTCAGGATCATGAGTGAGAAGGCAAGGTTTCGGACGCTTGCCTCCAGACCAGAACGGATCGCGACGCAAAACCAGTCCCTTTTCCAACCCTCGACGCGTCCAAGATGAGGAATGCCGAGAACTCCGGCTCGTGCGAGAATTGCGATGGACGGCATAAACAACAAAGCACCAACCGCGATATTCGTTAGAGCGACGCCCTGAACCCCGAGGTCGAGCGAAAAATCAAATTGTCCCACGAAGACACTGTCAAAGAGGATGGTCAGCATTGCTCGTGCCGCCACCAGAGCAATGAGGACACGCGACCACGACAATGCGACAACGACGATGATGCAGATGTCATTCAGGACGCCGACCATTATGCCCAATGCCTCGAGGCGCACATATTCTGCCGTTTTTGCCTGAAGCTCAGGTTGTTGCGACATCGCGCGTGTTAACCAATCCGAGCCAAGCAGGATCGCGATTGTCAAAAGCCCGTAGGAAAGGAGAGCGACAAGAAAGGCATCGCCGACCCTTTCACGCAAGGCCGCACGATCCGCAATGACCTTCCCAAAGACGTAGTAGAGCGGCAGCAAGAGTGCTTCCTGAACCACTTCATACGCAAGATTCAGCCATGCGGCTTGAGCCGCAATGCTTACGCTCCACGTATCCGGCAGGCTGTTCAGGAAATAAATTCGCACAGTTGAATAAAGGGTCGGCAACAGCGCTGTAAGAATTATGGCAAACCAAAGTCGGTAATCGATGCCTTTCAGAGAGGACATGTAATATTCCGTTAATCCAAATTGATACTGGTGCGCGACTTCACGCTAAACAGTTCCCGCGTCAACTGACCAATTTGTGGTCAAGTGATGGTCTTTGCGCTTTTCCCCGCTGAAGGGTGAAGTGCAACGGAAGTATCCTCAATCTTTGTTCTTGTGGTGGTGTTTCGCGTGCTCCTCAATAGCTTCTGTGTGCTCCTCCAGCCAAGCTCGTTTCCGATCCTCCTTGGTCGCGACAAGTTTCGAAATACGCTTGCCCAGAGCGTCGGTATCTGCATCGGTCAACTGACTACGCAGTTCGGGCAAAAGGTCGATGACGACCTTGCGAGGGAGTTGCCAAAGCAGTTTTTCCAAAACCCGACGCGAGCGCGTCGCCTGGGTCGAAATCCGATCTTGGAGTGGCGAGCGTGTATCCCGCTTTGTATCCCACCTTCGCAGGCATGGGATACATGTCGGCTTGAAGGGGCGGAATTCCCCTTATTTTGTTGCTCTTTCGGAGAATGGTGGCTGGGGTGGTAGGATTCGAACCTACGATACACGGTACCAAAATGCAAGAATGTGTGACATTCTACTACATATTGTGCCAAGAAATTCACTTAAAGTTCAGTTGGTTAGGAAAGGCAAACATGGCTTATGTGCATTCCTGCATACCAAATCCTCCTTTATGCTATGTTTGTGTTACATTGCGCATCACTTGAAGTCATGCAAGATCATTTGCTGGGGGAGGAACCCCCAGTAGGTTGTTCAAATCTAAATGTGGATCAAAGTTCTAGTAAGATTGGAAATTGTCTTTGCTGTGGTCGGTCTAGGGGGGCACGCCAACCCACTGCGCATCATGGATGGCGAATGCAAATGTGATATCGACAAAACGAATGCTGGCTGCGCGTTTCTATCCGGTTGTCGTCTACCTAAAAACTAGCATATCGATACTTGATTGAAGCCTTCCATACAGGCTAGCGTGGCCCTGAGTTTATTTCTTTAAATCCGATTTAGTTGAGAGGTATTCATCAATGATAGGAACATCAATTTCCCTCAAATTTCCCAACGTCGTTCAACAAAGAATGTTTGGCAGAGCACTTTCAGAACAAGACCTAAGTGGGGATGGCTTTGAATTCAGCTTGCCTTCAGATCGCGATGCACAGCATGCCAACGAGATCTATCAGCTTCTCGTGACATTTTTTGAGAATGGAGGCTCAGAAGCGATTTCTGCTGTCGCAGGAATGATTGCAGCTTGGATCGCCGCAGGTGACCGAGGTAACGATGAAGGTGATCAGGATACGGATACGCCGAGAGTGATTGAAATCACGATCAATGGCGTTCCCGTGCCAATCTCTCCAGACATGACGAACGAACAGATTGAAAACAGCGTGAAAGCAGAGCTTTCGAAGAGCGATGCCTCAAAGAATTAGATCTGGTGCAGATGGTGTTTATGAGCTCTCGTATTTTGGATCGAGAGTCAGGCACTCGCTTGAGGACTCCAGAAAGGTCTATGGAGAGCTTTCTGGTAAATCGCTAAGAGAGCACTCAGACGATTGGGGTAATGCAGACGAAAACCAGAAGGCATCTTACCTCCTAGAGGAACACGAAAACGCACACCATATGCTGCTCTACAGCACACCTGCTGGGGTCCTTCTTTGGCGGCTAGTGCAAGTTGTTCATAGAGACATTGCGTATCTGTCTAGAGTCGCAAAACAGCTAGAAGTGGAGATTCCGCCGAACGTGACGCCAAGCAGCTTTTTCACTTCCGGTAAATTCTTCGAAGAATTGGCAAATCAAGAGCGATTCATAGATAATCCGGACTTTTCATATCCGCAGAGCATTGTTGATGCAATCGATAATGCTTTTAAGCTAGTTGATATTTTATTTCATCACAGCCCTGCTGAAAAGTTCCCAAACCTCACAGTTGGCGAGCTACTAGACCTTCTGAACGATGTGTTCACTTGGGCGGTAGAGCGATCTGACATACCTCCGAGTGGGTCTTGGGTTAGTTCACTGCCGAGGTCCGAGAAGGTTTTTATTCCGGGTCGAGACTGGAATTGTATGGCGCTAGCGGAAGTTCATGCTTGCGCAAAAGAATTGTTTTTGCTCCGCGCATTTGAGGATTTTGATCGTTTCGAGAAGCGACAAGACGAATTTAGGCAAGATGTCTTCGGCCCCTGCTTTGACATTATTAAAAATTCGGTTCGCCACGAAAACGAGATAGGCTTTTCGCCGCATGAGATGCAGATGTCCGTAATGTACGCTATGTCAGGGAGAGTTGATCCATCCTTGTCTGCCGGGAAAGATATTGTACTAGAAGAGGAGTTTCCAACTTTCCGTCTTCACAATAGCGCGGAAACGCATCTTGAAATAGCGAAGTCCTCCGCACAAAACCTATCAAATCTTGCACATACACCTCTAATTGGAGCAGGGTCAAATTGGCTGACTTTCCACTCCCAATCCGGTGTGCCTAGTGTGGGTGCGGCGCAAGATTTCCTTACTACCATGAATAGTTTAGGGCTTGATCGGCAGATTTTCTCAATAAAGCAAGGTTTAAGTGCGAATGCCAATTTTATGTTGTCCAAAATGCTTAGCTGGTTCGGCGCTTCGAGTAATGAAGACTTCCATAACGCGTGGGAGAAATGGCAACGGGATCTCAAGCTCAGTCAGATAATTTGTGAATACTCCGATGACTTTTATTTGCACACTTTTGACCCTCAACAAATCTATCCCGAGAATCATCCGATTTGGCAATTGGAAGGCATCAACCTGTTTTTTTCGCCTCCGCTTCAATTTGCCTCGTCTGTGATGGTGGGTTTCGTCCAACAAATACATATTGCTTCCTACTTTCACTATCCAGTTTCTCATATGGAAAAAATTGAGCCGAAAGTTTCCAGTTTCTTTTCGAGGTGCATTGCGGAGTTTTCAGAGGAAATTGAGCCTGAACATTTTTCAAGATTTCTCTTGGAAATTATGCAAAGGCACTATGAAGTGGGAGACTCACCTTTCGGGCCTTCGCATATCAGAATTAATCCTGAGAGATCTTATTTGATTTGAATTCAATATTTCCATGCCAAATTGATGAGGTTTTTCCAATGCGCAAGTTGCGCTATTTGAGTTTTGAAATCTCGAGGTCAAACTTCTCAATTTCATCAATCAAAAAAGTGATATCAGACAACTCATCGTCAAAAGGATCGCGGATTTTAGGTAGCGATATCTGCGAATTCGCATGAACATGATCACCCCTGCGTTCACCAAAGTTTCTAAGCTGGATTAGCAATGTTTCATCGATTTGGTCAGGGTGTAAGCCTATCGGAACAAATAGCTCTGATAGGTTTTCCGGCTTAATACCATGGTTCCTTTTGATAGCCGTTCTTTGCATTGAAATTGCCTTTCCGATCAGCGTATCCAATCGGTTGTCGCTGCTTTGGTCTCGAGGGTTCGAAGGTAACCCAATGTCCTTCGATATTCGATAAACCAACATGGCAGCGATGGCCTTGGAAGGCCGCGAGGTACGTTTCCAGTGCTTCTCGGCCCGTTCAACAGCCTTAGCAGATGATACTTCTAGGTAAGTCTCAAATTCTGCATGGCTAAACGCGATGAATGCTCGGCTCTGCATGAGTTCATGCTGGCTGTATAAGCCATCAGTCCGCTTCCCAAAAGTGAGAAACTGGCTACGTAGCATCTCTACGTTTCGCTTCAATTTCGCAAACTGTGTTGACGGCAAATCAGTGCCCGAAGTTTAGTTTCTCGACATTATTTCCTGAAATGTTCGACAATGCGTCGGCCCAACGATTAAACCTAATGTGGTTAGCCTCGTTGGTCTTAGTGGTGCGCTCAATCGAACCAAGAAAATCAGCGTCATTGTCGCAAAGAGACTTAAACGCATTGACGACGTCTTGTTCTTTTCCCTGCAACGCAGCACGCAAATCTGCGTCTGAAAAATACTGCAGCATTATGTCAAAAACAGCTTTGTTCTTTCTCGATTCAAACTCTTCGCCATTCCATTTTCTTAAGTAGTTCTTTTTGCCAAAAACCTCTTCTGTGTATTGGAACGCATCTTCCATCTCAGCTACTTGATCGATGAGTGTGTTTTCGCTGTGTTCCCAAGATTCGTTGAAACGGCGAGTAGTCTCATCCAGAAAGTATTTCAGATTTCCGGCATAATCGGCGGCGAAGTTTCTGTAAGCTAGGTACCGCAGGAGAATCTCCGCGTCTCTCATCCTGAAGTCAGGCTGCTTTAGATTTAGAGCGTTCCTCAGGCCGACAGATTCCGCCGAGGCGTTGTCCACAAAATTTGAAAATGGTCCCGGATGCAGAGCTTGTCGCAATTCCTGAGGGGAAAGCTGTACGCTACCAGTGTTTATCCTAAGAAACACTTCCCAAAGGTAAGCTTCACTCTTCCAGTTACGTATGACTACGGTTCGGATGCTTGCGTTCTGAAAAGCTGCAAGATCGTCAGCAAGATCATCGTCATCTAACAGATCATTGTAGCGTTTTTTGTTGAGGTCGTGCCTTTCACTCAGTCCCTTGAGCTTTAGTGGGGTGAAGCCATCGTCCCCATCCTCGGCTGCAAAACGTCTGATCGCCAGCAAACGTTGTTTGCCATCGATCACGATGAATGAACCTTTTCGATTTCGATCTTCTGCCAGAATGAGTTGAGGGATCGGTAAGCCAAGTATGAGCGACTCAACAAAAAGGCTTTGTTTGCTTTCTGCCCATGCAGATCGCCGCTGAAACGATGGGTTGAGATCGATATTGCCTCGACGCAACTGCGAAAGGACCGTCTCTGCTGTCCAGTCCGTAGACCAAAGCGCCGCACCGTCCGCCCAATTGTCGACGTGTTCTAGGTCTTCTAGGTCTTCGGTTATCTCGGTGTCCAGCAGGGCTTCGTCGGTCATTAGGCTTTCCAGTAGAAAAGTGCAGCAAATCAATAAGGTGTTTCACTCAACTCGAATGCACTCGTATCTAGCAACTTTGCTGGCCAAAGGTCCAGTGGGGGAATCGAGAAGTGCCGAGTTCGGTCAAGTCAGACGCAATTCGGGTAAGCAAATCATGGCATCTGGCATATCGCAATTAACCGACAACGCGCCATCCGATTGTTCTGGCTGGCCATCTCCGTTT
Source organism: Ruegeria sp. BHSB064 (assembly GCF_059613205.1). Classification (NCBI taxonomy): domain Bacteria; kingdom Pseudomonadati; phylum Pseudomonadota; class Alphaproteobacteria; order Rhodobacterales; family Roseobacteraceae; genus Ruegeria; species Ruegeria sp. BHSB064. The sequence goes on along the minus strand of NZ_JBXWSB010000189.1, from coordinate 10 downwards.
TGGTTCTCAT
>NZ_JBXWSB010000188.1:0-5943 GCF_059613205.1 Ruegeria sp. BHSB064 | reverse complement strand
CTTCTGATGCTGATTGCCGAAATCGGCTCGAACCGAAATGTGTTCGAGATCTTTGCAACACATATGACACTGACGCCTGGGACAGCCTGGGCCAGGATCAATACGTTCAACTTCGCAACAGATGACATCATGCGAAATCCGATTTTCGGGATTGGCCTGAATGACTGGACCCGCCCGGCCTGGATGTATCTGTTGAACAGCGTCGACAATTTCTGGCTGGTCATCACCATGCGACATGGGTTCCCGGGGCTGTTTCTTTTGCTGGGCTCTGTGATCGCGATTTACACGCAGCTTGTCCGCAAGCCTTTGACCGGTGCGCTGGCAGATGCGCGACTGGGCTATCTGATTTCCTTGACCGGCCTGTGCGTATCGGCTGTGACGGTACATCTGTGGGATGCCACGTTCTGTTTCCTGATGTTCCTGCTGGGGGCGTGTGTCTGGATCCTTGATGCGGATGAGACGCAGGATGGAGAGGCCAGCGCGCTGCCGGAGGCGGACGGGCAGAAAACGATGCGCTATACACGGTTTCCCAAAGATCTGCCTCGCCCTGAAACCCAGGGGGACGCCCCGGCTCAGGTCGCGCGCGTTGCCCGAAGTTCCGGCAGGCGCAGAAGGGCACCGCCGCCCCGGACGGTCAGGGCCCGATAACGGTCCAGCGTTTCCGTACCATGCCCACTGCGCGGCGCAAGCGGCGCAACGGGGCCATCCGGCCCGAGAGGATGGCGTCTAGGTCCGAGCTGTTCATGCTGCCCTGCAGTGAGGTGCGGGGGCGCAGGAACGCGTCCTGCCGAAAGCGACCGCCATCGCTGGACCAGGCTGCTGTATACCCTGCCGCCTGCAAGCCCCTCAGGACCCTGGCGTCATATAAGCCGAAGGGAATACCTGCCTCGGTCACGGGATGTCCGCAGATGTCTTCCAACTGGGTCCGCGAGTCCTGCAATTCACACACCAATTCGGCCTTGTCCAATCCGGTCCAGGCAACGTGCCGGATGCCGTGACTGCCGATCGTCATCCCTGCGTTTGACAACGCCCGCAGGTGCGCGGCGTCAAGCGATCCTGCCTGTCCGATGCGCCCTGTCAAAACAAAGAACCGGCCGCGCAACCCGCGCTCGACCAGGGCGGGCAGGGCGATGTCATGGTCCGACAGGTTGCTGTCGTCGAACGTGATCGTGAAACGGGTGGGGTCGGGGGCGGCCGCGATCCGGTCAAGCACGTCATGAAACTGCCGGGGTGAGATCCAATAGGGCCCCTCGCCCGGCTCCAGATCGCGCTGGGGTGTTCCGATGCCGTGAAAGTTGATCCCCACCAAACCGGTCATGCGCGCGCTTTCTTCAAATAGCCATGTGCCGTCTCGGCAGCGCTGACCAGAGTGGGTTTCAGGCCACCGGGGCGGAACTCATACGGGCCCGCGGCCATCAGGTCAGTGCCGCCAGTGCGCAGCTTGAACTGTGCGACGGTGGGATTGATCTCGGGGTCCAGGCCATTCAGATCATACCACCTCAGACCTTGGTCACGGCACCGCAGGATAGAGTGCCACATCAGGAAATGGCCAGCATTGGGGCGGCGGCCCGCCTGTGTGGTGGCGCCAAAGATATAGACAGCCCTGCGCCCGGCCTGCCCGATGGTCATCCCGGCAATATCGACCCCGTCCTGTCGGGCGAACAGAACGTCATGAGAGAAATCCGGGCCCGTGAGGGTATAGTAGAATTCAGGCGGGATATCCGTCTGGAACCCTTTGGTGGTCTGAACTTCCTGGTACAAGCTCTGAAACCGCTCAGCAGCTTCCGAGATAGGCGCGATATCAAGCTCCAGACCGGATTTTAGGGCTTTGCGCAGGGCGTTCCGCCATTTCCCGTGCAGATTTTGCATCAGGGTGTCTTCGTCCTGTGCGCAGTCGATGATCACGGTGCGCTGCCGGGGCGAGCGGTCTGTTGGCTGAAAGCCCGCCGCATCTGCAATCGGGTCGAGCGCTGCCGGGTCATGCGCGATGGCTGCGGGCAGCCGTAGCCGCATGATATGGCCGGCCTGCTGCGCATAGTCGCGCAAAGCGGAAAAGATGGCCTGTTGCAGATCCGGCGGCGGATATGGGTGCTCCACCGGCTGGATCATCGGGCCGCCCGCAATCCAGGCGATCCCGCTGCTGAGAACCGGAACCCGTTTGATCCTGAGACAGGCGGCGGCCACCGGTGTGCCCAGCGGGTCCTGCAGGCAGATGAACTCGGCTTCTGCGCCAATCCGACGGGCGGCTGCCTGCGCATAGGTGAGGGTCTGCTCAAAGGTCAGATCGTCAAACAGCGCGCTGAGGGCAGGCCAGTCTTCCGGGGCGACCCGGTGTAGGGAGAGCGCGTGCGCTGCCATCAGCTTTTCACCGCCATCGGTTGGGTGACCAGCAGACGCGCCAACTGCGCTTCCTCGTCTTCGGCGAGCGGTTTTGAAGCACGCAGGGTAAACCCGGTTGGCACCGGCGCGTCGGCGCGCGGGGTTACAGGCAGGCCATGGGGCCTCAGAAACCGGGCTACATCCTTCAGGACATGTTCAGGATTGGCGCAAAGTGCTTCGTAATCGACCCGGAGATGTCGATCCGGCCCGATATGGGTGCAATCGCGTTCAATGTCCTGCGCAACCCCAAGAACCTGTCGGCAAGCGCGTTCGATCAGGGTATCGCCGCCCGCATTTGAGGGGCGAACGGACCACCATGCCTGTTGATCGGGTTTGGGCCCCTTGTTGCGCCGTTGCGCCCGGATGATCGAGCGGGCGGTGTCACTCGCATCGCGCCGCACCTCAAGAAACAGGCAGCCGGGAAACAGCGCATCCAGCAGCCGGACGCGGTTGGAATGCATGACATTCTTGTTGATGAAAGGCGCCTCAGCCAGTGCGGACATCCCCGCCAGCGTTGCCCGGATTTCGTCGACGGGCAGCGTCGGCAGAACACGTTCGTCTGTCCACGGGCCATCCTCGAGCCAGCGTTGCCAGATCCACCCGCCCTCATTTGGGGCAGCCCAGCCGGAAATATGACCGTAATCGCTTTGATAGGCAGGGGTATGGGGCGCGATCATCCATCCACCCAGACGGGTCGCGGCCAGAGGTGTCTTGTAGAAGCGGTGCGCCAGATTCGAGAAATAGGCGAATTCGAAGCCGGTCGTCATGAGCTCATAAAACAGCGAGGTTCCAGACCGTGGGGCCCCCAGAATGAAGACATGGGGCCATCGTGCAATCGGGTGCTGTGCGATCATTCTGGATTCAAACGGGGCCAGAAGCGTATGCACCGTGCTGCGCGTGATCGATTTTGCCAGAGCTTTCATGCCGGTTGATCCGGTTTGGGATGGGGCGGCGTCTGTCCGTGTGGCGGTCTGACCAACGCGCCGAGCAGAAACAGAAACCTGGCCCGCCAGGCTTTGGCCCCTTCGTTGCCGGGTCGCAACAGGCTTTTGGGCAAGAACCAGAGAGCGCGCAGGGCATCGCCCACGGCCATCAGCAGGGTTCCGAGCCACGCCACCAGAGGGCCGCGCGTGAAGCGCAGAAACAGAATATGACCCTTGGCGATTTCAACGGATTTCCAGGGCGATATCTGCCCGGTGGACACAGCCCCGTAATGCATCAGCCGGATGTCGGGGTTGTACCGCACCTTGAGCCCGGCCTGCCGGACCCGCCAACACCATTCTGATTCCTCGCTATACATGAAGAACCGGTCATTCATCATGCCAACCTCATCGATGACATGTCTGGGCAGCATCATGAAGCACCCGGCAACGATGTCGACATCCTGTACCGTGTCGCGCGGGCGCGACGCATAACGCTGATCCCCGAACAGCCGTGTTTTTCTGAGGATGCGGTTGGGCACCAGAATGTTCCAGAAAATGCTGCTGAGAGAGATTTCGCGGAACAGCGTGGGTTGCTGTGTGCCGTTCTCCAGCGAGACATGGCCCGCCAGCACGCCGACCTCGGGGTTGGCATCCAGATAAGCCACGGCGCGTTCAAGCGTGCCATCGTAAACCTGTGCATCGGGGTTCAGAACCAGAATGTATCGACCCTGCGCCTGCCGGATGCCGATGTTATTGCCCCAGGCATAGCCGCCATTATACCCGGCTGCGATGACGTTGATGCGGGGAAAGTCCGCCCGCAACCCCGCAACGCTGCCATCGCTTGAGTCATTATCGATGACAATGATCTCGACCCGCAGATCGCCGCAGTGTTCCAAAATCGACCGGATCGCCGCAGAGGTGATGTCACGTGTGTTGTAATTCACGATCAGCACACTGAGATCGACAGCAGTGTCCGTCCCGCCTGCCGGGGAAGGTTCGACAGCGTGGGTCACGGCTCGGCTTCCGTCCTGATGTGGCGCCAGACATACTCGGGACCGCCCGTTGAATGCGCCCCAACCGATGCTTGGGGTCATGAGCTCTCTCCCCTCGGGCCGCGGGTGAAGACATGCCTGCACACCCCGCCGGCAAGGCTGAGGGCTGCGCTTTCAAAGCCTTCGGGGCGTTTGGACAGATGCCACAGGAACAGATGTGTCCCGACATAGGCGATCACACCGGCCAGGACTTTGGCAAGGAAGCGGATACGCAGCAGCGGCAGATCGTCAGGTGAGTTGAAGGCCCAGCCGACCTGATCGTGGTTGCCCAAAGCGCCTCCGACCAAAAGCACCACAGCAACCATGACAAGCGTGGACACAATGCTGCGCCAGGCCACAAGAATAGGTCCGAAAAAGCCGCCTGTGCCAAAATCCCGGGCCATGATCAGGGTCAGGAAAATCGCAAACACACTGGACAACCCAGTGCCGAGGATCGCGCCAAAATAGCCAAAGCTCGACCCGATGAGCATCAGCACGATGGTGACCACCAGCAGAATGCTGTTTCGGATGCACAGGCGCTTTGTATCGCCTTTGACATAGCTTGCAGAACGGACATTGGCCTGCAGGGTTTCGATGGCTTTCAAAGGGGCAAGGACCCAGATCACCTGCGCTGCTGCCAGCCATTGCCAGCCGATGACCACGATAATCATGTGGTTGGCGACCAGCGCCATGCCGACACTGACCGGGATGATGATCCCAAGAAGAATGGCATTGGTCTGCTCAAAGGCTTTCTGCGTGGTGCCGTCGGTTCGCGAAATATGTGCCAGTGCCGGATAGATCACCCGCTCCAGGGGGGCGATGGCCTGATTTGTGAACAGCGATACCAGGCGAAAGCCGATCCGGAACGTACCCGCATCCGCTAGGCCCAGGGTCGCGCCGATGATCAGCTGGGGTGTGTTTGTGGTCAGGAACTGCGTGATCTGGGCCCCCAGGGACCAGGATGAGATGTTCAGGCAGTCCCGCCAGCGGCTGAGGGTCAGTCTGGGCCACATGGGTGCGGTGGAATAGGTCCAGATGACACGGGCGACCTGGGTCAGGAAATTGGCGACGACAACCGCCCAGAAATCCCGCCAGATCCAGGCCAGAAGAATGGCAAAAACCGTGTATACAAAACGGCTTATGGCCTCTTCACCCGCCACAAAAGCAAAGCGCAGATCACGTTCCAGCAGCGGAAAGCGTGGGCTCTTGAGCGATATGAGAACCGAGATGATGCACAACGCCGGAATAAGCTCGGTCAGCTCTGGCAGGCCCAGCATTGGCATCAAGGGGGTGCTGAGCCAGATCAGACCCGCAGCACCAAGCCCCAGCAAAACCTGCATCGTGAACACCGTGTTCAGATGCGCTTCGGTGATGTCGGGCTGGCGGATCAGCGTCATCGAGACGGCCCGCTGAATGATTTCAAGCAGCGCGACGGCAATCACGAAATAGGCAATGACACCGAAATCCGTCGGTGTAAGCAGCCGTGCGGTGACAATCAGTGTCGCAAGGCCAAGGATCTGGCTGAAGATGCTTGAGGCAAACAGCGTCGCTGCCCCTGTAACGACCGATGTCTTACGGTTTGGAGCGCGCTGCCCCGATGCGGCTTCAGG
>NZ_JBXWSB010000187.1:0-6093 GCF_059613205.1 Ruegeria sp. BHSB064 | reverse complement strand
CCCGCCCGCTGGCCCCCTGCGTTTCGCGCGTGAACATGATAACGCGGCCATTTGGTGACCACGTGGGGCCTTCGTCCAGGAATGACGCGGTCAACAACCGCTCTTCCGAGCCGTCAGTGCGCATAACACCGATGTGGAACCGGCCTTTATTCTGTTTGGTAAAGGCGATCAAATCGCCACGCGGCGACCAAACCGGGGTGCCATAGCGCCCCGCGCCAAAGCTGATCCGTGTCGCCTCACCCCCGTTTGCGGGCATCACATAAAGCTGCGGCGTGCCCGACCGGTCGCTTTCGAAAACGATGCGGCTTCCATCCGGAGAATAGCTGGGCGCCGTTTCGATCGCGGGCGTGTTGGTCAGGCGCGTGCTTTGCCCCGAGGCCAGATCCATCTTCCACAAATCCGTGTTACCGCCCTGAATCAGCGAATACACGATCGACCGACCATCCGGCGAGAAGCGGGGCGAGAAGCTCATGGTGCCGTCCTGGGTCTTGAGTTCCTGCCGTTTCACGCGTCCGACATCCAAGACATAGATGCGCGGGCTGCCGCTTTCGTAGCTGGTGTACAGCAACCGGTCGCCCGTGGGCGAAAAGCGCGGCGCCAGTACGATGGCTGAGCTGTCGGTCAGGTATTGCACATTTGCGCCGTCGTAATCCATGATCGCCAGTCGCTTGAGGCGTTGATCCTTGGGTCCGCTTTCCGACACAAAAGCCACGCGGCTGTCGAAATACCCCCCTTCACCCGTGATCCGGCTATAGACCTGATCGGCCACCTTGTGCGCCATGCGGCGCCAGCCATCGGTCGTACCTGCCAGTTGCAGGCCGGTGCCAAGTTCCTGACCCGAGAAAACATCCCAAACGCGAAACCGGACCGTCAACCGTTTCCCCGAAACATTGACTGCCCCGGTGACAAGTGCATCCGCGTTAATTGCTTTCCAGTCGGCAAATTGAACCGGCGCTTCAAAACTGCTGACCCGGCTGATGAACGCATCCGATGAGATTTCCCGGAAAAGGCCCGTTCCGGTCAGATCCGCCGCCACCACACGCGAAATATCCTGCGCGTATTGTGCCGCCGAGGGGCTATCGGGCACGAAATTGGGAACAGCAAATGGCAAAGGTTCGATAATACCCTGGTCCAATTCCAGTCGCAGGGGGCCATTTTGTGCGTAAACCGGCGCGGACATCAGGGTCAGGCCGACAAAGAGGCTGGTCAGAAGTTTCATCATTTGATCCGCATCCTCTCGGGATTGAATGTAATCTCAACATCCTGCCACTGAGCGTATTTGTCAGCAGGCAAGTCATATCCTTTGGCGCCACAGCGCAAAATCGCGCGTCTGGCAGCCTGATAAGCCTGATTGGCAGCACCGGCGGACCCACCCGAGCTGTCCAGCATCCGAATACTGCCGCCTACAACTGTACCATCACGGTTCAGCGAAAACGCAACCACGACCACCGTGTTCAGCGCATCTGTAGACAGTGAACCTACGTTCCAGCATCTGGAAACGGCCAGCCGCATTGCATCTTTTTCGCCGCTGGTGAGCGGCGGACCCGAAGGCTCGGTGCCGCCCCCCAAAGCTTCAGCCAATGCATCGTTGATCGCAGTCTCGTCTGCCTGCGCCTCTGATTCCGGGGTTGCTTCGGGCGTTTCTGCGACTTCCGGTTCCGGCGGCGGGCTGGGCCGGTTGGGACGTGTGCGCGGGCGAGGTGAACTGAGCAGCGGTTCTTTGGTCTCTTCCGCTTCGGTCACAATCTCTGGCGCGGCCTCTTCCGGGGCAGTCTGGTCTTGCTGTTCCTGCTGCACCTCAGCGCCCTCATCCAAAGACACAGGGGGCGTTTCAAACTCATCGGGCGTTGCCTCGGGCGGCGGTGGAGCAATCGCCTCGGGTGCAACGCGGTCCGCAGGGCGCGGTTGAGCCTCAGGTTCGGGCTGCGCGGGCTGTGCTACGGTTTCCACCTCTGGCTCGGCCAATGAAGGCGGCTCCTCCGGAAGCTCGGGCTCGGGCGGGGCTTCAACGATAACGGGCGCGGGTTCAGGGTCAGGTTCAGCAGGAACCACGGGTTCGGGGCGCTGCTGTTCCTCAACTACCGCCTCCGGAGGAGTGGTTTCGGGCTGCTCGGGTTCGGGTGGTTGCTGCAAAGCGACCGGCACCTCAGAAACGTCAGGCGCTTCGCGCTGCGCAGTCATGGCCGCAAACTGTTCAGCGGTTATCACGGAAACATCCTGCACGGCCATCGGCAATGGCTCGGACCGGAAGGTGCCGCCAAAAAGCGCCACGCCAATCAGGCTGACATGCGCAATCGCCGAAATCTTGGTGCCGGTATCCACCGTGCGACCTCACTCTCCACCTTCATCCAGCGTCGGCCCGCCCGTATCAGTCACAAGGCCAACGTTGGAAAACCCGCCCGCGTTCAGCGCGCCCATGACCTGCATCACCTGCGCGTAGGGAATCGCGCCGTCAGCGCGCAGGAACACCCGGTCACTGCTCCGCTCTGCCGCAATCGCGCGCAGCTTGCCAATCAACTCTTCGCGCAAGACATCCGTCGTCTGGATTTGCACGCGCCCATCTGCGGTGAGGGTCACGGTCAATGGCTCTTCGTTGTCACCAGGCAGCGCACTGGCTGCGGTTTTGGGCAAGTCGACCGGAACTCCAACCGTCAACAAGGGTGCGGCCACCATGAAGATGATCAGCAAGACCAACATGACGTCTACAAAAGGTGTCACGTTGATCTCGGACATAGGCTGCGCACGACCGCGACGTCGCCCGCGTCTACGCCCGTTACTGCCCGAAGATTGCTGAACCGCGGCCCCCATGATCAGCTGTCCAACTGGCGCGACAGGATGGTTGCAAACTCGTCAGCGAACGCCTCGTATCCACCTACGATCCGGTCACTATCCGCGCTGAGCTTGTTATAGAAAATAACCGCAGGGATCGCGGCCAACAAACCCAGGCCCGTCGCCAACAGCGCTTCCGCAATACCGGGGGCGACAACGGCCAGATTGGTGTTCTGCTGCTCGGCGATCTCGATAAAGGCATTCATGATGCCCCATACGGTACCGAACAGGCCAATAAACGGCGCGGTTGATCCCACTGTGGCCAAAATGGGCAACCCTTTCTGCAGGGTCTCTGCCTCTTTTGCGATGGCCACATCCATCGAACGATCAATCCGCGCGGTTGCTCCGGCGATCAAGCCGCCATCGTTGCGGTGTGACCTTCGCCATTCGATCATACCCGCAGCAAAAATCTTTTCTGAACTGCCATCCGGTTGCGTTCCGATCTGCTCAAACAGCTCATCCAAAGGGTTACCGGACCAGAAACTTTCGTCGAACACCTGCGCCTCGCGCCGCGCGGCCCGATAGTTGATCAGCTTTTGGATGATAATGCCCCAAGACCAAATCGATGCGCCAATCAGCATCAACATCACCAATTTGACGATAAAGGTCGCGCGGGCATACAGCCCCCACATGGAGAAATCGATCTCCTGCGCCAGCGCCAGCGTTTCAGCTTCCATGAACCTGCTCTTTGTTTTGCCTGACGGCCGTTTGTTTGGCCTTGTTTTGCCAAACGCTAACGCAGTTGGGGTTGAAAAGCCAACAGAACCACCCTTGGTCCGCAAATTGTTACATCAATGCGCGAATCTCTGCCGGAAGACGGATCGGCTTGCCATCTTTGTTGATGCACACAGCCGTGACCGAAGCGCGAAAAATCTCGGTTTCCCCCCGCCGCACAAGCTGCGCCATCGTCAGGCGCACGCCGGAAATCTCAGTCACTTCGGTTTCAACGATCAACTCGTCATCAAACTTGGCAGGCGAAAGGTAATCGGCCTCAACGCGGCGCACGACCCAGACAATACCTTCCTCGCGCATGGCGTTCTGATCATTTCCCAGATTGCGCACCCAGTCCGAGCGGGCACGCTCAATATACCGCAAGTAGTTCGCGTGATAGACAACACCGCCCATGTCGGTGTCTTCATAGTAAACGCGCACCGGGTACGTGTGTTTCATTGCGGCTGCTCCAGCCGGGCAAACAGTCTGAGTGCATGAGACGCATCCTGCGCTGCCCCCGGCAAGACCGGATCGTAAGCGGCCCGGATCAGTGCCGAAATATCAGGACGCAGGATTGTCGCCTCGCCGGCAATCGCAAGTGGAGATTGCGCCCGAAAGGCAGTATCAGACCAAAGCAGGATGGTCTGCACCACCTGGCTCAACGCAAGCGTTTCCGCAGGGATTTTGGACAGCTCTTTGTCCATGCGCAGAAACACAAAGGCCGCACGGATTGCACCATCTTCTTCGAACCGGAATATGCGATACTGATTGGCATCTGCCGCCACCAGCCGCTGGACCAAAGGTGCAAGGTCCGGGATCAGTCGATCCAAGTCTGGCACGTCCAGCAATTCCTGCCAGTCCCGAAAAAAGAAGACCATGCAATTGGCGCCAAGTTCGGGGTCGGTTTCCGCCATCTGATGCCCGGCCAGTGAAACAACGGCCTCAAATGCACCCTTCACCGTAGCCAGCGTCTCGTCTTCAACACCAAACACGATCGGTGCGATCGGCCGCCCCCAACGGGCAAACAGAAACTCACCGCTTTCGCGCGTGAACAGCGCCTCGATCTCTTCCGGTGTCACGCCCAGCCCTTCATCTTTTCAAAAATACTCTCGCCGAAGGCTTAGAATCTCTGGGCGCGGGCTTCAACCAAACAGATCGCTCTGCTGTTTAGGCGCAGTCATGCCCAAATGAGTCCACGCCTTTTGCGCCAACATCCGTCCACGCGGGGTGCGTTGAATCAAGCCCTGCTGCAAAAGATAGGGTTCAATCACCTCTTCCAGCGAGTCGCGGCTTTCCGACAAGGCCGCCGACATCGTTTCGATCCCAACGGGACCGCCACCGTAATTCTCGGCGATCAGTTTCAGATACCGGCGGTCCGCTCCGTCCAGCCCCAAATGGTCCACACCCAAGCGCGTAAGGGCCCCGTCAGCCAGATCGCGTGTAATCCGTCCGTCGCCTTCAACGATGGCAAAGTCCACCACCCGCCGCAACAACCGACCCGCGATCCGAGGGGTTCCGCGTGACCGGCGGGCAATCTCTCGTGCTCCGTCATCATCCGCGGGCGCACCCAGTTTCCGCGCGTTGCGCGTGACGATCTCGTGCAATTCATCCACCGTATAGAATTGCAGTCGCGTCGGGATACCAAACCTGTCGCGCAGAGGAGTTGTCAATAAACCCATCCGCGTCGTGGCCCCCACCAGCGTAAAGGGCTGCAATTCGATGCGCACCGTTCTGGCCGCAGGTCCTTCGCCAATCACCAGATCCAGTTCGAAATCCTCCATCGCAGGATAGAGCACTTCTTCCACCGCAGGGTTCAGGCGGTGGATTTCATCGATGAACAGAACGTCACGCGCCTCAAGATTGGTCAGGATGGCCGCCAGATCGCCCGCTTTCGCCAGAACCGGGCCAGACGTCATACGGAAGTTCACACCCAATTCTCGCGCCATGATCTGCGCCAACGTTGTTTTGCCCAATCCCGGCGGGCCATGGAACAAGGTATGATCCATCGCCTCGCCTCGTTGCTTGGCGGATTGAATGAAGATACGCAGATTGGCCCGCGCCTCGGCCTGACCGATAAACTCGTTCAGCCCCTGCGGGCGCAGGGCGCGGTCGTTGTCCTCGGGCAGAGGGTCTGGGCGCAGGGTGGGATCAGCGTCTACCATTCACTTACCCTTTCGGTGCCAACAATCTAAGCGCTGCGCGGATCAGATCGGCCTCGCCCGCTTCGGGCTGGCTTGCCGCCGCTTCAGCCACAGCGGCTGCTGCGTCAGACGGACCATACCCAAGATTTGCCAATGCCGACAAAGCCCCGGCCGACGCTGCGGCAGCGCCTGATGGCGGTTTTGATGACCGTTTGGGTGCAGGCGCAGGTTCGGCCAGCTCGACAACCTCAAGCTCGGGGCCGTCCATCGCCTCGGTAACCGTACCGCCCATGGCCATGACACCAGGCGCCTTGTCCTTGAGGTCCAGCACGATCCGCTGCGCCGTTTTCGGCCCCACACCTTTCGCCGCCTTGACCGCGCTCCAATCCCCCAAGGCAATTGCGCGGCTTAC
>NZ_JBXWSB010000186.1:0-6038 GCF_059613205.1 Ruegeria sp. BHSB064 | reverse complement strand
GCCAGAGGCCACGTTGAGCACGTTTTCGGCCTGCGCCGCGCCCGTGACAGCGACCACTATGGCCGCTGAGGCAAAAAGATTTGCAATTTTGGAAGTCATGGTGTTTCTCCAGGGTCTCAGAGGTGTTGTGCGGCCGGGGTCGCCGCCTCATGTCCGGTCACGGCTGTCTGGGACTTTGCAGGAAACAGACTTAAGGCCGTGGCCGGTACGCTTACATCGACAACTGCGCCGATGGGCATTTTATGGGGGTTGTCCGCCATGATCCGGGCTTCGCCAACCTGGATTTCGTGGCGATAGACCGATCCCAGATAGGAATGCTGAAGGACCGTACCGGGCAGCGACAAGCTGTCCTCAGGCGCGCCACCCAATTTGGCAGCATCGCTGTGAAACAAAATTTCAACCGGGCCGTTTTGGCATTCCGGGAAATGGACGCCAGATCGATCCCGACCAGGTGCCGGAAGGCGATGGGTTTTGCCATCCAATGTCAGATCAATGGATGAAGGACCAATCTCGGCGACACCATGTAATGTATTTCCCGCGCCCATAAACCGGGCGACATAGGGATTGGCGGGTGTGTGAAAGACGTCTTCCGGGGTGCCGACCTGCGCGATCCGACCTTGGTTCAGGATCACAACGCGGTCTGCCATCGACATGGCTTCTTCGCGGTCATGGGTGACCAGAACTGTTGTAAGTCCTAGTCGCTGTTGCAGGCTCCGGATTTCGTGCCGCATATTCGCGCGGATGCCTGCATCAAGGTTGGACAATGGTTCGTCCAACAGCAAAACCGGGGGGTCAATGGCCAAAGCACGGGCAAGCGCCACACGCTGCCGCTGGCCACCCGACAACGCGCCGATCTTACGATGGATCAGATCTCCCAATCCAACCAGCGCGGCCATTTCCTGTACACGCGATGCAACCTGAGCTTTGCTTTTCTTACGAAGCCTCAGCCCATACCCGATGTTTTGCGCCACATTCATGTGCGGCCACAGCGCATAGGACTGAAACATCATCGCCATGCCGCGGTTCTCGGGGGTTGTGTGGCTCATGTCCTGCCCATCGACAGAAATCGATCCGCCGCGCACCGGAACAAACCCGGCAAGGGCCCGCAGCAAAGTTGTCTTGCCACAGCCCGACGCCCCGAGCAGGGCAATGAACTCTCCGGCCTGTACGTCAAGGTCGATATTGGAAAGCACATCCTGCTCGGCATATCCCACCCGCAGGTTGCGCAGCTTGATCTCGGCCCCAAGCGTGGAAGAAGAAGATTCGTAATCGACCGGAGCAAGGTTCATTTTGCATCTTTCATATTTCTGCTACAAACGTAGTGAACACGTGTTCATGTAACGGTAAGAAATGACACCTTTATGACGCAACCCCAAATTTCAGATATTCGGAAAAGAAGTTCCGGCCCTTCGAGATGAGCTCCGACTGAAACATGAATACTGGTAGAGAATTCAAGCCTCGCCGCGTAACGGCAAAACAGGTCGCCGAGGCTGCAGGCGTTTCGCGATCAGCAGTATCGCGAGCATTCACCCCGGGATCGCCTTTGGATGAAGGCAAAAAGAAGAAAATTCTTCAGGTTTCTGAACAGCTTGGTTACCGTCCCAACGCCCTAGCGGCAGGGTTGCAAAGCAGGGGTCGATCCAACCTTGTCGCCATTGTTACAGGTGATCTTGTCAATCACTACGACAGCGAAATTCTGGCGAAGCTGATGCGGGGATTGCATGCGATGGGCAAGTGGCCTGTGGTGCTGGGCGGCTCGGCCGAAACATCCGAAGCTGAAGTTCTCGAAGTGCTGGCGTATCCGCTGGATGCGCTGATTCTGAGGGGGGGCAGTGTGGACGAATCAGTTGCGATCCATTGTGCCAAACTAAACATTCCCCTGATTGTGTCTGGTCGTGTGATGGACGCCGACGGTGTGGATTGTGTCTGTTGTGACAACACACGCGGTGCGGAACTGGCGGTGGCGCAGCTGATCGCCCAGGGTAAATCCCGGTTGGGTTATCTTGGCGGATTGGCGCACCTGTCGTCTGACCAGGAACGGAAGGCAGGCTTTGAGAATGCTCTTGCCAAGGCTGGTCTGGAACCAGCCGCCATGAAACACTCGGACTTCAGCTATGAGGGCGGATACGAGTCCCTGACTGAAATTATGAACAGTGAAGTCGAGCTGGACGGGCTGTTCTGCGCAAATGACGCTATGGCATTGGGTGCGATTGCTGCGGCCCGGCAACAGTTTGGCATGTCCATCCCTTCTGACCTGTCCGTTGTTGGATTTGACGACATCGCGATTGCCCAGTGGCCCAGTTTTCAGTTGTCGACCATCAGAAACGATATGGATCAGACTGTTGCGCAGATTTTGCGGCTGCTCACCGAACGCTTGGATCAACCTGAAAAGCCCAGCGAAACCATTCTCATCGAACCGGAATTTATTTCTCGAGGAACGCATTGAATATGAAGGCTAATGTTGCAAGTTTTTCAATCTGGATGCTGCCAGAAGAACCTCTGCTGACTGACTTGAGTAAAAGGATCAAGCGATTTGCTGATGCAAACGGCACGCCATCGTTTATCCCACATGTAACTCTGGTGGGTGACATCGCGGGGGAAGAGGCAGAACTGAAGGCGACTCTGGGCAAATTCTCAGCGGGTCTTTCCAGTTGCAACCTGACCGTGACCGGGATTCGTGCAGAAGACGTGTTCTTCAAGTCGCTTTATCTGGATCTTTCCCCCACGCCCGATTTGGTGCGCGAGCAGGAAAAGTTGGCCAGTGCCTTGCCGGCATCCCAGCGTCCAAGGGACTTTCTGCCTCATGTCAGTGTGGCTTACGGTCCGATTGCTCCGGAAATCAAATCTGCAGAAGCCAATGTTTACAAAGACATGATTGGAACGCAGATCAGTTTCCGGCGCTTACATTTGGTCAGGTCGAGTCAAAACGTGCCTGTCGACGACTGGAACATTCTTCAGTCTTTCGACCTTGCGTCCATTTAGGGCTTTCAGTTTCGGGCTTTTGGGTCACAAGCATTGCGCAATGTGGCGCGTGCGCGATTGCCAAGGAGCACGAATGAGTCTGGTCAATCATTTCTGGATTTTGGATCCAAAATCCCATATTGAAGCACCAATAGGTGATTCACAGAGGCCACACTTCGTGGGAAATCGGTAAAAATGGCGGCTTCGACCAGCTGTTTCGCTACAGGCGGTCAGGTTCGCAAGTGTCACGCATCGCGGTTCGTTTGAGCCACTGAAACGTCCGGAGAACGACTGGGCGACCTGTAAAGTTTCGGCCAACGCGCCCAAAGCACTCTGGCCCCTGACGTATTGAGGAAGGATAGCTTCATGTCCAAGAATGTCTTTACCGGCATCATGCCCGCCCTAATGACCCCCTGCAAAGACGATCGGACACCGGATTTCGATGCCCTGGTCAAAAAGGGCAACGAAATGATCGCTGCCGGTATGTCTGCCGTTGTGTATTGTGGCTCAATGGGCGACTGGCCGCTGCTGTCGGATGCCGAGCGGATGGAAGGTGTCGAGCGTTTGGTTGCTGCGGGTTTGCCTGTTGTCGTCGGGACAGGTGCAATCAACTCGAAATCCGCGGTTGCACTGGCGGCGCATGCCCAAAAGGTGGGCGCTGCGGGGCTTATGGTCATACCGCGCGTTTTGTCCCGCGGATCCTCGGTCGCAGCACAGCGCAACCATTTCAAAGCAATCCTGTCCGCAGCACCCGACGTTCCGGCCATTATTTACAACAGCCCGGTCTATGGCTTTGCGACCCGGGCCAAGTTGTTCTTTGCCCTGCGGGCCGAGCACCCAAATCTGGTGGGGTTCAAGGAATTCGGCGGCAAGGATGACCTTCGATATGCCGCAGAGCATATCACCTCACAAGACGATCAGGTTACGCTGATGGTGGGCGTGGACACCGAAGTTTTTCATGGCTTTGTCAACTGTGGGGCAACTGGCGCGATCACCGGGATTGGAACCGCGCTGCCGAAAGAGGCGTTGCTGCTTGCGGCCCTGTGCCAAAAGGCGGCGGCCGGTCATGCCGAAGCCCGTCTGCGCGCGCGTGAACTGGAAGAAGCCTTTGGTGTATTGGCAAGCTTTGACGAAGGCACCGATCTGGTGCTGTATTACAAGCATCTGTTGGTTCTAAACGGTGAAACGGAATACCGACTGCATTTTGTTGAGACCGACGAATTGACGGATGCGCAACGCAAGTATTGCGAACAGCAATATGCCCTGTTCTGCGCGTGGTTTGCCGACTGGTCGAAGCAGGGCGGAGTGATAGCTGAATGCATGTGATCGACAGCCATACGGGCGGGATGCCCACGCGGGTGATCCTGGATGGGGCACCCGATCTGGGATCTGGCTCATTGGCCGAAAGGGCCCGTCGTCTCGCCACCGAACATGAAGCATTTTACAAGTCTGTTTTGCTGGAACCGCGCGGGCAGCCCGGCATGGTGGCCGCGCTTCTTGTACCGCCAGAAGACCCGAGTTGCGAAACCGGTGTGATCTATTTCGATGCCGATGCGGTTCTGGGAATGTGCGGGCATGGCACGATTGGTCTGGCGGTGACGTTGGCGCATCTGGGCCGGATCGCGCCGGGCACGCATAAGATTGAAACACCAGCCGGTCAGATCACGGTCGATCTGCGGGACGCAAATACCGTGCGTGTCACCAATATCGAAAGCCGCCGGGTCAAAACGTCGGTTGCGATTGAGGTCGCAGGCTACGGTCAGGTGATAGGTGACTTGGCGTATGGTGGAAACTGGTTTTTTATTGTCGATCCCAGTCCAATTGCTGTGGAACCAGGGAACATTCGCGCTTTGACTGACTTATCCATTGCCATCCGCGAAGCTTGTATCTCTCAGAAGGTATGTGGTGAAAACGGACAACCGGTGGACCATGTGATCCTGCAGGGCCCGTCCCCTACCAACGGCATTCACAGCCGCAATTTCGTGCTGTGCCCAGATGATCAGTATGACAGGTCCCCTTGTGGCACGGGCAGTTCGGCGCGTCTGGCGTGTTTGGCTGCGGATGGAGTGCTGGCCCCCGGTGAAGAAATCACTCAGGAAAGTGTGATCGGCAGCTCGTATCGCCTGAGCTTTCAACCCGGGCCGAACGGGGGCGTGATCCCAACGCTGACCGGTCGTGCGTATATCATGGGGGAAGGCAAATTGGTTTTCGCGCAAAACGATCCTTTTCGCGAAGGGATCTTCCTTTGACGTAGAAGTAAGGGGGGCGGTGCGTACCCGGCCTCTGAACTGGAGCTACAGACTGAGAATTTCCAGCGATGCAGCAAAGCAACCCAATAGAAATCGTTGTGATCGGCGCTGGTGTCGTTGGTATCAGCGCGGCGCTGGAGTTGCAAAAGCGCGGCAAGCAGGTTCTGGTTCTGGACCGTGAAGGCATCGGGGCAGGGGCGTCGAAAGGCAATGCCGGTGCGTTTGCCTTTACCGACATTGTGCCGCTTGCCACGCCCGGGATCATGCGCAAAGCACCCAGGTGGCTGCTTGATCCGTTGGGCCCGTTATCGATCCCACCCGCATACGCGTTGAACATCACGCCTTGGATGCTGCGGTTCTGGCGGGCCAGTTGGCGCGATCGCTACGCGGCCTCGCTGTCCGCGCAGGCCGTTTTGATGAACCACTGCCGCGCGGCGCTGGAACGTCAAATCAAAGAGGTGGATGGTGAAGCGCTGATCCGGCGTGAGGGCCAGTTGCAGCTGTTCGAAAGCGAAGCTGAGTTCCGTGCCAGCCTGCCCACTTGGGACTTGCGCAGGGAACATGGCATTCCCTGTGATCTGTTGGATAGCCCAGAACAGATCGCCGAGGTTCAGCCCGGTCTGGATCGCCGATTTACCCATGCGGGCTTTACACCAACTTGGATGAACACGGTTGATCCGGCCCGCTGGACCAGCCATCTGGCCGCGCAATTCACCGCGCGTGGAGGTCGTGTTGAATGTGCGTGCGTCACGGCGTTGACCCGGTCCGATGTAGGGGTGAAGCTTGCAACGACATTTGGTGACATTTCGGCCAGTCAGGTGATTGTGG
>NZ_JBXWSB010000185.1:0-6251 GCF_059613205.1 Ruegeria sp. BHSB064 | reverse complement strand
ACGCTGGATGAACTGCGTGTGATTGCTGCGGCCGTTATCGGTGGAACCGCGCTGTCTGGCGGTATCGGTACGATCTATGGCGCAATCCTTGGCGCGTTGATCATGCAGGCGCTGCAATCTGGCATGGCCATGGTCGGAGTGGATGCCCCGTTCCAGAACATCGTCGTCGGCACCGTGCTGGTTCTGGCGGTCTATATCGACATCGTCTATCGCAAACGTCTGGGGGCGAAATGATGCAAGCTCAAGAAATACAGAACCAAGCTTCGGGCCGTGGCTCCGGCCAGCCTCCGCTTGTGGAAATGCGCGATATCTCGATTTCCTTCGGGGGTATCAAGGCGGTGGACCATGTCTCGGTCGATCTTTATCCGGGCGAAGTTGTGGGACTTTTGGGTCATAACGGGGCCGGTAAGTCCACCCTGATCAAGGTGCTATCGGGTGCCTATCAGATGGACCACGGCGAAATCCTGATTGATGGCAAGAAGGTTGAGATCAACAACCCGCGTGACGCGCGGGCCAACAACATCGAGACGATCTATCAGACACTGGCGCTGGCGGACAATCTGGATGCAAGTTCGAACCTGTTTTTGGGGCGCGAGATTGTCACACCCTTCGGTCTGGTCAACGATGCCGCGATGGAAGCTGAATGCCGCAAGATCATGGCGCAGCTGAACCCGAACTTTCAGAAGTTCAACGATCCGGTCTCGGCCCTGTCGGGCGGTCAGCGGCAATCGGTGGCCATTGCGCGCGCGGTGTATTTCAACGCACGCATCCTGATCATGGACGAGCCAACGGCAGCGCTGGGTCCGCATGAAACCCAGATGGTGGCGGACCTTATCCAACAGCTCAAGGCACAGGGCATCGGGATTTTCTTGATCGACCATGATGTGCACGCGGTAATGGAGCTGTGCGACCGGGCCTCGGTCATGAAGAACGGGCAATTGGTTGGCACCGTCGACATCCCTGATGTCACTGACGACGACCTGTTGTCGATGATCATTCTGGGCAAGAAACCCGGCGAAAAGGCGGAATGAGGTGAGCAAGATGACGAGCGGATTCTTTCAGGAAATCGAACAGGTCCAATTCGAGGGCGAGGACAGCAAGAACCCGCTCGCATTTCGTCACTACAACCCGGACGAGATCGTCATGGGCAAACGTATGGAAGATCACCTACGTTTCGCCGTGGCGTGGTGGCATTCGTTTGCGTGGGAGGGTGGAGATCCGTTTGGCGGCCCCACTTTCGAACGCCCTTGGCACCCGCAGGATGACATGGGCCGGGCTAAGATGAAGGCCGATATCGCCTTTGAGATGTTTCAGATCCTGGGGCAGCCTTATTTCTGCTGGCACGATGCGGACATTCGCCCTGAACAAGGGAATTTCGCGGACAATCTGCGCACGTTGAACGAGATCACCGACTATATCGGTGAAAAGATGCAGGCGACGGGCACCAAGCTGCTGTGGGGCACGGCCAATATGTTCAGCCATCGCCGCTGGATGGGCGGTGCCAGCACAAACCCTGACCCGGATGTCTATGCGTTTGCGGCAGCCACGGTGAAATCCTGCCTGGACGCCACCCACAAGCTGGGCGGTGAGAACTATGTGCTTTGGGGCGGGCGCGAAGGCTATGAGACGCTGCTCAACACTGACATAAAGGCTGAACTGGATCATATGGGCCGGTTCCTTAACATGGTGGTCGAGTACAAGCACAAGATCGGGTTCAAAGGCGCGATCCTTGTTGAGCCCAAGCCGCAAGAACCGTCAAAACACCAGTATGATTTTGACGCCGCCACCTGCATCGGGTTCCTGCGCAAATATGGACTTGAGGATGAGGTCAAACTGAACCTTGAACAGGGGCATGCTATCCTTGCCGGGCATAGCTTTGAACACGAGATTGCCGTGGCAGCGGCCGAAGGGATGCTGGGGTCCATCGATATGAACCGGAACGACTATCAATCGGGTTGGGATACGGATCAGTTCCCCAACAACACGCCCGAAGTCGCGCTGGCCTATTACCACATCCTGAAAGCGGGCGGGTTCACCACTGGTGGCACCAATTTCGACGCCAAGCTGCGCAGGCAATCCATCGAGGCCGAAGATCTGATTGCCGCACATGTGGGCGGGATGGACATCTGTGCCCGGGGTCTGAAAGCCGCAGCTGCGATGCTTGAAGATGGCGGTTTGGAAAAAGCGCTGGCGGACCGGTATGCGGGCTGGAAGACGCCCGAGGCGCAAGCGATGCTGGCCTCGGGCCTGGACGAGATTGCCGCGCGGGTATTGGCCGAGGGGATCAATCCTCAACCACGATCGGGGCGTCAGGAAATACTGGAAAACTACGTCAACAGATTTGTCTGAGGAACGGAATCCGGGAGAGGGCGGTTGGTTCCGCCCTTTGCGGATCAGTCGTTCTGAACGACCTGCTGGTGGACTTCGATCACATTGCCTTCGGGGTCGTGAAAGAACACCTGATGCCACTCTTTCGCAAAAGTGGTGCCATAGTCGGAATAAGGGATACCGCGCTCATCCAGCAGCTTCAGGAAGGCGGGCAGATCATCGGTGCGAAAGGCGATGTGGCCGCGCTCGACAGGGTTGATCACCCGCCCGTTCTTGAAGGCCACGTCAAAGGCGCGCTGGGCCAAGTGCATCTGCATGTTGCCCTCGGTCGCAAAGCGGATTTTGCCGTCATAGCCGCTATCTTTGTCAGCTTCGGTGCGGGGAAAATTGTCCTGCGGAATATCATCCAGACCCAGAACATTCGTGTAAAAATCATGCATACGATCAACATCATCAGCCACGAAGTTGATGTGGTGGAATTCCAGTTTCATGCTCTGCCTCGCCTCGGACAATTGGTGTTTCGGCAGTTCTAACACGTCCTCATGGGGCTGTGGATGGCAAAACGGAATGGCGGGTTGCGTCGGGTGTTCAACCGCGACCACATAGGCCGGAACGAAACCGTTGACGCGTGGCGGTGATCTGTGATGCTGGCTCGGTAAGACTCCGAGCACAACAGGTTAGAATGTCCAACCAATCTCAAACCGAAGCCGTATTCCTGAGCGGCAGCCTGATGCGGCATGTCACCCGCATGTCGTTGACGACAAGTATCGGTCTGATGGCAATTTTTGCCGTCGATTTTGTGGACATGGTCTTCATTTCGATGCTGGGCAACGACGCATTGGCTGCGGCGGTGGGGTACGCTGGAACGCTGTTGTTTTTCACCAATGCGATCAATATCGGCCTGTCGATTTCTGCCGGGGCGCTGGTTGCGCGAGAACTTGGGGCAGGGCGGGCGGAACAGGCAAGGCACTATGCCTCCAGTGTGGCGGTGCTGGGACTGATCGTCGGGTTGGTCGTACCCGTTCTGGTTTTGTTGAACCTTGGTCATTTGCTGTCATTGCTTGGTGCAGAAGGTGAGGTTCTGCGGCTGGCCACGCGCTATGTCTCGATTATCTTGCCGACAATGTGCGTCATGTCGATTGCCATGGCGGCCATGGCCGTGCTGCGTGCCCATGGCGATGCGCGGCGTTCAATGATGGCCACGATCTATGGTGGCGTGGTGAATGCGGTTCTGGACCCGATCCTTATCTTTGCTGTGGGGCTGGGACTGGACGGGGCGGCAATAGCCTCGGTTCTGGCGCGGTTGTGCATGCTGGGGGCAGCGTTATGGCCCGCGTTAAGGGTTCATCAGGGGTTTGCGCGCCCGTCTTTGAAACAGGTGGCTCATGATTTGCGTCCGGTTCGTGCCATCGCAATTCCTGCCGTTCTGACAAACGTGGCCACGCCCATCGGGAATGCGATCGTAGTGCGGGAGATCGCCCAATACGGAACCGATGCGGTGGCGGGTATGGCCGTCATTGGTCGACTGCTACCGGTGGCTTTTTCGGTCATCTTTGCCCTGTCGGGCGCAATAGGTCCAATCATAGGACAGAACTTTGGGGCCGAGAAGATTGACCGGGTACGCGCCGCCTTTCTGGCAGGGATCAAGTTCACTGCACTTTACGTTCTTGGCATGGCCGCGATCTTGTTTCTTCTTCGCGCACCTATTGCAGACTTGTTTGCGGCCCAAGGGGAAACCCGGGTGCTCATTTATCTGTTCTGCGGACCATTGGCGCTGGCCTCGTTTTTCAATGGCGTGATTTTCGTCGCGAATGCCAGCTTCAACAACCTTGGGCATCCGGTTTACTCCACTTGGATCAATTGGGGACGACACACTATTGGAACGTGGGTTTTCGCAACCATCGGGTCCAGTCTTGCCGGGGCATCGGGCGTTCTGTTGGGCCAAGCCTTTGGCGGCGTTATTTTCGCCATCATCAGCTGGGTTTTGGTCGAGCGTGTTGTGGCGCGGTTGGGGCGGTCACACGCGCCCGAACCTTTTGTGGATCAGGGGCGAATCCATTCCCTGTTTGGGCGCCGCGGCTGGTAAGGCAGCGGCATCAGTTGCCCTGATTGCGCGCCTGAAGACGTTCCAGATTGACGACCGTCGACAGCATCAGGCGATCATGACTCCAGTCCTGAGTTTGCTGGATCGAAGCCGCACCCAACGCCAAAAGGATGGCAAAGGTCAGTGACATGCCGAGGAACAGCGCAGGTAGGGGGGCTTCGGCGGGCTGTGCATCCGTCAATGCAATCACACGCTGACGTAACACGCGCTTGGCTTTTCCACCGGTCACAAAGGCGACGTTTAGGACACGCGGATTTTTTGTCGAAAGAGTACGTGCGCAATAGTCCAGCAGACACGCTGTGTATTCGCGCGCATCGATCCTTTTGCGGGCGACAACGGATTGGTCACATGCCAACTCACGCAAGCGGCCGAACTGGTACTTGAGCATCAGATATGCGGGGTTCCAGAATAGCAGAGGGCGCAGAAGTTCAAACCCGAGTTCCCATTCCACATCGCCTGCGCGAATGTGTTGAAACTCGTGGGCCAGCGCAAAGCGCAGCTCGCGCGGTGTGTCCAGAAGATGGCTGGGCAGAACGACATGACGGCGGCGCAGCCCGCGCACCGCGAATGGCACGGTGATGCGATCCGACAGGCGGATATCCACTTTTGCCGATTGCCGCCAAAGGAAGCTGGACCTGACTGTTTGTCTGATCATCACGGCGTCCCGAAAAGCACGAACGGCATATACAGCCGCAACAAAAGCGAACAGGGCCGCGAGTGAGATGAAAACGGGCTGTTGTCCTGACAAAGCAAGATCAACCCATCTTTCACGTGTATTCAGCAGTGCTTCGAACTGCACGGCAGGCATGGCGATGTCGCCGCGCAGATAAGCGGCAACCGCGATGTCACCAAGGGCGACCGCGCTTCCCGGCCACGCGTGAGCGGCCAAAGACGATACGCCCAATGCAAGAAAAGGGCTGATCAGAATACAAATGCACAGAAACTTGAGTGCGCGTAACTGTGCGACATAGCCATGGCGCAAAGTCGTGCGGGTCAGGGCGACGCGTGCCATCAACCAGATGGCAGCCGACAATGCCAGCACGATGTTGAGTTCGATATATGCGTCGAGAACCGGTCTAACCGCTGTCATTTTGCAGTCTCCTCTCTACCAGCGCTCGAATATCCTCCAGGTCGGCTTCGCTCAGCCCTGCATCATCGACGAGCCGGGCCACCAGCGTGGCAGGCGTGTCATCGAACAAGGTGCGGGACAGGTTTTGCAGCGAACGGGCCTGATATCTGTCCTTTTCCAGAAGCGGCGTATAGATCAGGGTTTTGCCTGACTTACGGCTTTCTACAAAACCCTTTTCATCCAGAATGCGCAGGATCGTGGCACCAGAAGTATAGGCTAGATTGCGGTCTGAGGGCAGGCGGTCCAGGACATCGCGCACCGAGCCTTCCTCGAGGGCCCAGAGTTCGTTCATGAACTCCAGTTCGACCTCGGTCAGCAGATTTGTCGTCTTTTTCTTTCGCATCGATCTCGGTGTCGTCATGGTTCGTATGCCTGACAGACAAGCATCCTTTCGCGATTTCTCAAAGTCTAAACTTTCCAGAACACAAAAACGCCCCAGCCGATGGAGAGGAAAAGTGGCGTCCAGACCGGTTGTCCGACGATCCCGAGCCACGCGAGAAAGATATAGGCTGAGCCCAGTAAGGTGATGAACAGCCGGTCGCCCAATGTGGTCGTAAGTCCCAGCACACCACGCCGTTCGATCCCATCGCGGTACTTGAACCCTTCGAGCAGGCCGATCAGGGCGATGGCTGAGAAGGTTCCCACGAAGAGGGCGAGTGTCGCTGGCGTCCAGGCCATCCAGAAATCGGG
>NZ_JBXWSB010000184.1:0-6567 GCF_059613205.1 Ruegeria sp. BHSB064 | reverse complement strand
CTCCGCACGAGGGACAACTGCGTTGCCAGCCGCCCTGAGACATCGCGCTGGCAGCCCCGCAGCGCGCGCAAAACCGATGCGTTTCGTGCCAGCCGATAACGGCTTTGGCCGTGGCCGCCAATTCGGCATCGTGCGGCGACAGTCGCGTCATGATCCGGCGCAATTCGGCAAAAACATAACCCTCTGGCAAATCCGGATGCTGCTGCTCGGACTTGTCCACGAACTCTCCCAGACCGGTCAGGTCCAAACCTTCGGCAGTCCAGGCCGAGATATCCACCGCGAACAGCGGCGTATCTTCGACGGTCACACCTAAGAAAACAGGCGCCTCAACAACCCCACCAGGCCCCGCGCTGACCAGCGGATGCGTCATCGGAAGCAATGCAAGCTGATCTAGCCCATCACCGGCAACCAGAACTTTCCCGCGCCAAATCATCATGCACTGTGCCGCCGGGTGGCGTTGCGCCGCCGCCAACGTATCGGCATTCCCGCGCATATGGGCCGCCCGGTTCAGGCCCGAGCCGCCAAAGGTCACCTGCTCTGCGTTTTTCATTGGATTTCCTTCTGGTCCCAGGCACAGGGCTGCCATGTCTCAGACCGCGTTGCAATGGCAATTCAAACTCTCGCGATGCGCGCACTTGCCGCCGAAAAGCCGCATGGCGGCCCCGGAAAATTCATTTAGGTTACGCTTTGTTAGATTTGACCAATAACTCTATTCAAAAGCAGACCATTCAAAGTGAAGCAAAACCCTTCGACGCGGGTATCTCCTGCAAAAGACCGTGGGCTTGTGCGTATTCTGGCGACAACCGACCTTCATATGAACCTGACAGGTTTTGACTATTACACCGATACTCCTGACCAGACGCTTGGATTGACGCGCACCGCCAGCCTGATCCGCAAAGCCCGCCAAGAAGCAAGTGATGCGTTGGTCCTGTTGGTGGATAATGGGGATGCATTTCAGGGAACGCCGTTGGGCGAGTGGGCGGTTCAGAACAACGTGCCGCATCCGGTCATGCAAGCCTTCTCGGCGTTGGAGTACGACGCCATAGGTCTCGGCAACCATGATTTTGGTTTTGGGCTGCCGGTATTGGACAATATCATCTTGCAAGCCCCCTGCCCGGTCCTGTGCAGCAACCTGCATCGATCGGGTGGCCTGCAAGCATGGCGGCGATATGCGATACTGGACCGCACCGTGCCGTTGGGTGGCAAAGAAATGCCCCTTCGCATCGGCCTTATATCCGTGCTTCCGCCACAAACCACCCGCTGGGAAGAGCATCATCTGAACGGAGAGGTTACAGCCTACGACATTCTATCCACGGCATGCGACCTGTCAAAACAACTGCGCGCTGAAGGATGTGACCTGATAGTTGTGTTGGCGCATTCCGGCCTAGGCCAATCAGAGCCCGTAGAAGGGATGGAAAATGCCGTCATCCCCTTGGCGACTATAGACGACATCGACGCCATTGTCGCCGGGCATACGCACCTGACCCTTCCGAGTCGCACAGACACCAACGCCCCATATCTCGATCCCGCAAACGGGCTGGTGCATCAGACCCCGGTTGTCATGGCCGGTTCGGCTGGATCTTATCTTGGTGTCATTGATCTTGTTGTTTCTCAGCGACCGAATGGCGGGTTCAGCATTGAAGAATGTCGTGTGGACTTGCGCCCGGTTTGCGCGGATGGAGTCGCGGTCGAGGAAGACGAGGACATGGTGCGTCTGTTCGCTGACGCCCATCGTCAAACCCGCAGCGCGGTTGCCAAACCCGTCGCGCGCGCATCAGAATCCATGCACAGCTATTTCAGCTTTTGCGCACCGGATCGCGGCTTGGCTCTGGTCGCTGCGGCACAGGCTGCTGCTCTGCGTCCATACCTGCAAGGGTCGGCGTTGGGCGAGTTGCCGCTGTTGTCAGCCGTGGCGCCCGGGAAAAGCGGTGGGCGCGCTGGCCCGCGGCATTACACAGATGTACCGGCGGGGGAAATATGCCTGCGTCACGTTGCGGACCTGTATCCGTTTCCCAATGAACTGCGTGCTATACGGATAAGCGGTGCCGACGTGCTGGATTGGCTGGAAATGTCGGCAAGCGTGTTCAACCAGCTTTCACCAGATACAGAAGCGGATCTCATCAACCCTGAACGTGCCGGTTACAATTTCGACGTTATCTTTGGCCTGTCCTATCAAATCGATCCATCGCAACCTGCGCGCTTCGACAGTGACGGTCGGCTCATCGACCCTGACAACAGACGAATTCGCAATCTGACAATCGATGGCCAACCTGTTCAGTCCGCACAAAGGTTTGTCCTGGCCAGCAATAATTACCGCGCCAGTGGAGGCGGACATTTTCCTGCCGCCTCTGCCGCCCAACGCATCAACCTACCGCCGCTCGATATCAAGGACCTGTTGCGGGATTACCTGTCTCATCGCCTTCCGCCCGATCCCATAGCGCGGCACCCCTATCCTTTTAAACTCACAGCTCAAGCGGGCGTAAATGCCTTGCTTCGAACAGGTCCCGGTGCCCTTGAACACATGGGTGAGTTGCACATGTTCAACGCCCAATTACTAAGTCCTGATGAAGCCGGGTTCGAGCGTATTCGCCTGACGTTCTGACGGGTTGTCTTTTGCCCTCGCCTTCCCTATATCCAGAGTCGAGAGGTTGGCGCGGGCGAGCGCCTCGCCAACCTGGTCAGGTCCGGAAGGAAGCAGCCACAACGAGCCCCGCTTGGGTCGATGTCCAACCTCTCACTTTCCCATCACATGCCTAATGGGTGATATGCAGTGTCACACCAAGCTCGTTCAGACGTCGATAAAGCGTGACCAGAGGGCCGCGTTGCGTCGGGCAAAAGCGCCAATATGCCCAACCTCAGACAACCCGAAATCAGCCGGTTTCAGCAGATGTCGTTTGGCCTCGGGGCCATAGAGATCAGCAAGCCGACATACCGCCTTGGGCGGAACCATCTGGTCATCTTCAAAGGTAAACAGATCCACCGGTTTTCCAACTTCTGCCCACCGCGCAGCAGGTAGCCCGGTTCCGATCTCGGGCAAGTAGCTCGAAGGTGCGGTGCACCATTTACGCCATTGCCAGTAGACCGATGCCGGCAAATCCGCACCAAAACCGATTGCCTTTCCGGGCAAGTAGCCAAGCGCTTTGACCAGCAACGGCGCGTGCCCGTACCAGAATACCCCGGCCAATCCACGGTAGGGCCATGGGTGATCGTTCAGGGTCACAAGCCCGGAACACACACAAATCATCCGGTCGATTTTGTCGATATCGGGCTGTACGGGTCCCAGCATGGCGCCTACAGAATGACCTATCGTCCATTGTTGTGCGCCGGGAAAACGCCTGCGCATTTCCGCCCGCGCCGCTGGCATGTCGATCAAGGCCCAATCCGCCATTGTCGCCCGCGCATCTTTCATGCGGCCGGTCAGTGAATGCCCGAAATCCCGATAGTCATAGGTCAGGCACGCCATGCCGCGCTCGGCAGCCAGCCAACGCGCGAAGTGGCGATAATAGTCGCGTGGCACGCCTGTGGCACTGTTCAGCACAACCACTGTGCCGGGTTCAGACAAGGGTCGGTACAGGCGCGCTGAAAGGGTTGATGACCCGGACGGAAAGAGGAACTCTTCGGTTAAAACCGTCTGTTCTGTATCCAACATAATCCCTGATCCTGCGCTGATAAAACGGCTGGCTTACCTTCAATAACGGAAACTCTACGCGGGAAGTTTTCACCCATCCAGCATGACCAAACGTCGGGGCCAAAGATCCGCTTGACTCGGAACTGGGTCAGACGCTAGCGATTGTGTGATGGTTCCTGCCCCCCACAAGGGGTCGGGATGAAAAGGGAACACGGTGCGGTTCCGTCTGGTCATCCGGACGCAAACCAATTCCGCGACTGCCCCCGCAACTGTAAGCGGTGAGCAATGCCGAAACGCCACTGGCCCCTAGGGCTGGGAAGGTCGGCAAAGCGATGACCCGCAAGTCAGGAGACCTGCCATCGGAACTGAAACCGAAACTCGGGCGGGGTGTCCGGGCAGGTCCTGACTGCAATTCGCCGTCCCACCTGACCCGATCCTCTGCCCGTCACGCGCGGAGGGCGCAGGATGATCTGGAAGACAAAGACGCATGAATACAGCGCAACGGTATGTCAGCGGGCGGGCAAAACCTGCCCCGCCCTGGCGCGGCTGGCGCGCTCGATTTCCGAGGCTATGACACAAGCCGCGGCTGTCACAGGCGACGACTTCGAGTTTGACGGCAGTAGTGAGCTTTCACATTGCGCCGAAGGGTGCCAGGCAATTTTCCAGGCACAATCAGACAGTGTTCGCGTGTTTTGTGACACGCAACCCGACGCAGCGATTGAAGACCTGAACCTTTATGCTGATCTGATTTTTGGAAACACGTTCAGCACCCTGCCATCTGGCATCATTGCAAACCCACCTTGCGCAATGATTGAGGTTGCAACCTTACGGCCCCGAAAAACCGTACACGCACCCGAACAGCTTTCGGCCTGAGGTCACACCACCTGCGCCGGGGAAACCCGGGCCGCCCAAGCCAGCTGCGCGTCTGTTTCCACAGCACAGGGGCGCAGCGCCCGCAGACGCTCCAGCGCCTTTTCTGCCCGTTCGCCGCACTCGACCATCAGACGCAGGACAATCATCCCCGACCTGCCGCAACCGCCCCGGCAATGCACCAAAACCCGGCCTCCACCGGTCAAGGCATGCCGGGCAGCGGCGCTGACGTCGGGCCATGCCTCTTCAATCGCCGCAGTGGGTGCTCCGAAATCTTCGATCGGCAGATGCACCCACCGGCTGGCGCGGCTTTGGATATCGCTGCCAAAATCCTGCGCCCCGTGCTGAAGCATCTCGACATCCGTCGTCATTGAAATGACCAGCCCCGGCTTCCACGCGGCAATCGTGTCCAGATCCGTCTCATAATCCCCGCCACGTCCGGGTATCGACGTCAGGGCAAGCGTTCCGCCTGCGACTTGCAGAGCATAGATAACCAGCTGCGACATGAACCTGTGTCCTCCACCAGGAACTCTTTACAAAAAATGAGTCTTAAATTTTGTTGGAACAGCTTAGTGCGAATCCGGTCGGAATCTAAATCAAAAATCATCGCGCCTCGCTGTGGACGCGGAAGGCGGTGGCCACTACGCTGAGCCGAAGCACCGAATCCGACCGAGAAAACATGACCGACACGCCCAGCCCCGCCTATCAGGTTCTCGCCCGCAAATATCGCCCGGAAACCTTTGCCGATCTGGTGGGTCAGGATGCCATGGTGCGCACCCTGAAAAACGCGTTCGAAGCGGACCGGATTGCGCAGGCGTTCATCATGACCGGCATTCGCGGCACCGGCAAAACAACCACCGCTCGGATCATCGCCAAGGGTATGAACTGCATCGGCCCCGACGGCAATGGCGGCCCGACGACCGAGCCTTGCGGGCAATGTGAACATTGCGTGGCCATCATGGAAGGCCGCCACGTCGATGTGATGGAGATGGACGCCGCCAGCCGAACCGGCGTGAATGACATTCGCGAAATAATCGACAGTGTCCGCTATCGCGCCGCCAGCGCACGTTACAAGATCTACATCATCGACGAGGTTCACATGCTCTCGACCAGCGCTTTCAACGCGCTGCTCAAGACGCTCGAGGAACCGCCTGAACATGTGAAGTTCATCTTCGCTACCACCGAGATTCGTAAAGTGCCGGTCACGGTTCTGTCCCGCTGTCAGCGCTTTGACCTGCGCCGGATCGAGCCCGAGGATATGATCGGCCTTCTGCAAAAGATCGCAACCGCCGAAAGCGCCCAAATCGCCGAAGACGCGCTGGCGCTGATTACACGCGCCGCAGAAGGATCGGCAAGGGATGCGACCTCGCTGCTGGATCAGGCGATTTCGCACGGGGCGGGCGAAACCACTGCCGATCAGGTCCGCGCTATGCTGGGCCTTGCGGACCGTGGCCGCGTTCTGGACCTGATGGATATGATCCTGCGAGGCGATGCCGCGGGTGCACTCATGGAACTGAGCAGCCAATACGCAGAGGGCGCAGACCCTTTGGCCGTCTTGCGCGATCTCGCCGAGATCACCCACTGGGTCTCCGTCGTCAAAATTACGCCCGATGCTGCCGAAGACCCGACCGTTTCCCCGGACGAACGGACCCGTGGTCAGCAAATGGCCGAAGCGCTGCCTATGCGTGTTCTGACCCGCATGTGGCAGATGCTGCTCAAAGCACTGGAAGAAGTCTCTGCCGCGCCAAACGCGATGATGGCTGCCGAGATGGCCGTTATCCGCCTGACCCACGTGGCCGATTTGCCCAGCCCTGAAGAACTGATAAAGCGGCTGCAGGACGCCCCGCCACCGCCGACGGGTGGGCCGAGTGGCGGCGCTTCGATGTCCCGGCAAGGCGCAATGCCTGCACAGGCCAGCGCGGCCCCGCCGCCCTCCTACACTGCGCCCCCGCGCGGTACAAACGGCGCGCCGGTTGCCGCATTGGCACAGGATGTGCAGACGGCCCTCGCCCGGTACCCGACTTTTGATCACGTGGTCGAACTGATCCGTGCCAACCGTGACGTAAAAC
>NZ_JBXWSB010000183.1:0-6564 GCF_059613205.1 Ruegeria sp. BHSB064 | reverse complement strand
TCCACGAAATCCAGCGTCTCGAACACATCGGCGCGCCCGTCGCGGATGCAGAACACCCCGTTGGGCAGCAGGCCGAAATTGCCGGGGCCGGGGTTCGGGATAACCCGCATCTGCTCCTGCCCATCCTCGACATAATGGCCGACGGGCGAGCGGTCGTCATGATACATGCCGGCGTTCATCGCAAAGGCCAGCCGTTTGCCCTCGGGTTCAAGCGTCTCGTTAACCGATGAGAAATGCCCCAGCACTTCGCCGTCTTCACCATTCAGAAACAGGCGCAGGTCCGCTGCAGTCGCATCGACCTCGCAGACAGTGTAGCGTAGATCCTCGTGGGTCACGTTTTCGCAGGTCACCGCAGAGGCTTGCGCGGCCCATAAAGCCGCGCCCAAAATGGTCAGTGCCCGGATCACTCGTCCAGATCGCGGCGCACCGCGTCCTGCTGGAACATGCGGCGGGTGTCGTCCAGACGGTCAAACGTGTCATCCAGACGGAACCGCAGATCGGGCGAGAACTTCAGGTTCAGTTTCTTGCCGATCACGCGCCGTAACTCACCTTTGTTGCGGGCCAGCAGGTCGATCACGTCCTCTTGCCCTTTGCCGCCCAACGGCAGCACATAGGCGGTGGCGATTTTGAGATCGGGCGAAGTGCGCACCTCACCCACGGTGATCGACATGCGGTTCAGGTCGGGGTCGTGGACATCTCCGCGCGCCAGAACTTCGGACAGGGTGCGACGGATCAGTTCGCCGACACGCAGCTGTCGTTGGGACGGGCCGGGGCCATCGTGGAATTTGTTCTTTGCCATATCCCCGATCTAAGCCCAAAGCGGGGCTTTGCCAAGCGGGCGCGAACGGGGTAGGAGGCTTTGAGCCGACTTAGCGAAAAGGACCAGCGCAATGACCCATATTCCGGGGATCGTTATCACAGGGGCTTCGGGCCGTATGGGGCAGATGCTGATCAAGACTGTTACCGACAGCGATCAGGCGCGTCTGGTTGGCGTGGTCGAGCGCAAAGGCCATGATTGGATCGGTCAGGACGTGGGCGAGGCCATGGGCGGTCAGGCGCTGGGCGTCACCGTCACCGATGATCCGCTGGAGGCGTTTGCGCAAGCGCAAGCGGTGATTGATTTCACCGCGCCCGAAGCGACTTTGAAATTTGCCGCTCTGGCTGCGCAGGCGCGTTGTGTCCACGTGATCGGCACAACTGGCATGTCCGATGAACAAATCGCGGCACTTGAACCGGCCTCGCGCCACGCCGTGATCGTGCGGGCGGGCAATATGAGCCTGGGCGTGAACCTGTTGGTGCAACTGACCAAAAAAGTCGCTGCGGCGTTGGATGAAGATTTCGATATCGAGATCATCGAAGGACATCACCACCACAAGGTCGATGCTCCCTCAGGCACAGCGCTGATGCTGGGTGAAGCCGCCGCCGAGGGGCGCGGCGTCAATCTGGCGGATGTGTCTGATCGGGGCCGCGACGGCATCACCGGCGCGCGCAAGCGGGGCGATATCGGTTTCCACGCCATTCGCGGCGGCGATATTGTAGGCGAACATGATGTGCTCTTCGCTGCCCCCGGAGAACGCATCGTCCTGCGTCATCTGGCCAGTGATCGCGCAATCTTTGCCCGTGGTGCGCTCAAGGCCGCGCTGTGGGGTCAGGGCAAGGCACCCGGGCAGTATGACATGGTGGACGTGCTGGGTTTGTAGGCCATAAACGCCCGAATTGTTGGCGCTAAGCTCTGATCCATGCGTATACGTCGTTCCGGTCTGGCAACCGGTGTCCTGCTGGCACTATTTTATCTGACACTGCTGCCATTTGTGGCGCACGGGTTTGGTATGATTGGCGTCGGCCTGTCGTCGGATGCGGCCCAGCGAAGCTATCTTTTTGCTGATGGTCAACGTATCGGCCGCACCGCGATGGTGCTGCACATCCTTACAGGAACGTTCCTGGTGGTGTTGGTGCCGTTGCAACTGGTCCGCGCCCTTCGGCAGCGCTTCAACCGGTTTCACCGCGCCTTGGGTGCTGTGCTGGTCGCACTGGCGCTTGTAACAGGGATGGCAGGTATGACCTATATCCCTTTGCAAGGCACGATTGGTGGGCCGGTGATGTCTGCCGCGTTTTTCCTATACGGCCTTTGCCTGTTCACCGCAGCTTTGATGGTCGCGCGCATGGCGCTTTGCAACGATCGCGCGGGGCACTGGGCCTGGGGGCTGCGGTTGTTCTGGCTTGCCTTAGGGTCGTGGCTGTACCGGGTGCATTACACGCTTTGGTATCTGCTGACCGGTGGGCTGGGGTCAGAGCCCGACTTCTCGGGCCCTTTCGATCTGGTTCAGAACTTTGCGTTCTTTGTGCCCTATTTGCTGGCCGCGCAGATTTGGATCCTGCGCAAACGGTTGGGGCACCAAGGTGTTTTGGTCACAGCTCCTTGATCCTGTCTTCGCGCAAAGGGCAGGCCAGGTACACACCGAACTCTTTCCCGATATCGGCGCTGACCCGTGCGTGAACCGCACCCTGTCGGTCTAGGAACCGTTGGTCATCTTCGACCGGGAAAATCCCCTCGTGCCAGATGCCGGGATGGATATAGAGGCCGCTTGAACCGTCGCACCAGAACGCCACCACCTTGTCCGGGGTCAGGTTGTCTCCGGGCAGAGCGGCGGGGACAATGAAAGGCTTGTTGTCCAGAGGCCAGAACATCTGTCCACCGTCGGGGTGATAGTTCATGTGCCAGAGCAATACCTGATCACGGGACGCGGTTTGTCGGTCTGTCTGCGCGGTTTGCGGATCAGCGGACCAGCCAAGAACGTAGTGGCCTTTGACCGCTTCGTTCTCGCCATACAGCACATCGCCTTGCCAGTCGCATTTGAACGTACCCTCGACCCAACCGCCTTCGTCGCCGGTGCCTTCATCGATGGGGCGCCAGCCTTGCTGCGGCCAGCGTACGATCTCAATCTCGAACCTGTCGGGGTCATCGACCAGACAGCCATAGCCTTTGACCGTCTCATCCGTTGCGCGAATCAGAGGAACCTCATGCCAGGGTAACGAGGGTTTGGAACTGGCCTCGAAGATGTATTCAGGTGCAGTCATGACGTGCCCAGATGTTTGTCGACCATGCGCTGCACCATGGGAGCAAAATGGGCGAAATCGGGGGTCTCCATATCCGCGCGTTTGCCAGCCTCATCCAGAAAGCGCACCTGAATGATCTCTTTCAGGTTTGGGTTGGATTCGAATGCGGCAACCTCTTCCGCGCTCATCGGGCCGCCCTGCAATTCCAGCGTATGAACCGAAGCAGCAGACAAGCGCTGGAAATACTCGGGCTTGGTAGCGCAGAGATACCGCTTGGCCGCCACGTGATAGCGGCAGCAATCGGTGATGACCGATGGGAAGAACTGTTCCAGCACTTCCGCCCCTGCGTCTTCGTGATGGCGGTCTTCGGTGTCGTCGGGGTGATAGGTGCCAAACTCGGAGGTGAAATGGCCAATGTCGTGCAGCAGCGCGCCGACGATGATTTCTTCCGGCTGGCCGTTCTGCTCGGCGATGGTGGCCCCTTGCAGCATGTGTTGGGCCATGGTGACAGGTTCGCCCAGATATTCCTCACCGCCGCGGCGCTCGAAAATGTCACCGATGAAGGCTACGATATTGTCACGGTTCAACGTCGAGAAATCGGGTTTCATTCAGCCGCCTCCGGGTGCGTTATTTCCATCGCGGCGAGTGTGGACAGCAAGCCGTCCTTGTCAGCATAGCATCCCTGCAACCAGCGTGAGCCCGCGCCGGAATAGCCCAGCCGCGCGTGCAGCACGCGGGTGTTGTCGACGATAAAGCTTTCGCCCGGTTCCAGCTTGAACGACACGCCCATCGCCGGGTCGTCGATGATTTCGCCGAATTGGCGGTAGGCGGCATAATATGCGTCCATCTTGTCAAATGGGATATCGACCAGCGGCGCAGTTGAGCGGTTGTTGAAGCGGACGCCGATCAATTCCCCGTCCGGAGACAGTTCGATCATCGGACGGCGCGACCGCAGCCAAACCCCGTCTGAACCCTTGTACTCGAACCGTGCCGGGTAGCCGGCCAGCAGGGCAAAGTCTTCGGGATTTTGCGCACGCAGCTTTTCGGCAGCGCGGAATCCATCAACCACGATCGAGTCACCGCCTTCGGCCGAGTTTTCCAGACAATACAGGATTTGCAGCGTCGGCACCGGATCGCGATAGGGGTTGTCGGTATGGGCCTGCAAGCCAAGCCCGGTGTAGGCAAGGTTGGTTGGGTTCACCTCAGTCCGCACTTCGAAATAGGGGCCATAGTTCGTCTCGCGTACATAGCCAAACAGATCAGCCACTTTCAGCAGCGATTCTGGTGCGGTCGGGCCACCCGTAAGCTTGGCAAACCCGAATTCTGCGACGGCTGCCAGCCAATCACGTTTGGTGGTCGGGTTTACGTGAACTTCATTCCAGTCGCCGCTGGGTGCGTTGATGCCGCTTTCCCACGTGGTGATGCCTGGGGCGATGCGACCAAACGCGTTGTCCTGATCGCGGTCATAGATGTGATCTGCCAACCATTCGGCGGGGAAGACGACGGACTTTTCCTCGGGCTGGAACGTGATCTTCAGATCGCCAGAAACAACCTCGGCCGCGCTGATTGAGACGTCGGCTGGAATGTCGCCGATCGTGATCAGGCGCTGGCCGTTTCCGGGTGAGCGGGTCTCAGGATCAAGCGCGTTGTCGCGCAACCAGATCGCGTGAAAACGGGCCTCGGCTCCGGTGTCGAATGCAACGGTGACAACCGAAGTGTCATGAGTGGCGGTGCGCAGCATTTGGGGTCTCCTGTTCGGCGCGAGCTTTGGTTGAGCAGATACGCCGTTCATGGCATTACGACAATTAATCCTTATTTCGGCTGAGGCTTGGAAAATCTAATGGCTAAGAAAAAGATCGGATTGCCGCCGCTGGACTGGTTGCGCGTGTTCGAAGCTGCAGGGCGTTTGGGGGGGTTCTCGGCTGCGGCCAAGGAATTTGGTTTGACGCAGGCCGCTGTCAGCCAAAGGATCGGCAATCTGGAGGCTTGGCTGGGCCGGTCTCTGTTCGTGCGCGAAGCGCGGGGTGTGTCACTTACGGTGGAAGGCGAGAGCTATCTGCCGCTGGTGCAAGACAGCCTTCAGGCGCTTGAACGCAATACCGAGGACCTGTTCGGAAAGTCCCCACGAGAGCTGCGCGTCGCCGGATTGTCGTCCAACATTCACGCGCTTGTCCTGCCAGCCCTGCCTGCGTTTCAAAAGTTGCGGCCCAAAGTGCGGGTGCTGACCGATTCAGGGGCGCGCCGGTCAACCTTGGATGAAGAGCGGACCTGGCTGCAGATCCGATATGGCCGTGGCATGTGGGCTGGGCGCGACGCGGCCTTGATCGCGCATGAGGTTCTTGTGCCTATGGCCGCACCGGGAATCGAGTGGGGTGCCCCTCTGATCGAATTGCGCGGAGAACGCCCCGGATGGCGGGAATGGGCCCAAAAATGCAATCAGGAGGATGCACCGCCGTCCCAAATCAGTTTTGATTCGATGGAACACGCGATCTCGGCAGCGCGACGCGGACTGGGTGTGGTGCTGGGGTCGGTACCTCTGGCTTTCGCCGATCTACAAGAGGGTCGGTTGCGCAGGATGGGCCTGCCGGAATTGCAAACCAAAGACGGGTATTGGCTGACCTGGCCCGAAGATCGGGCGAAATCCAAAAAACAACGCGCGCTGATAGAGGATTTTTTGCAGGCGCTGCGCGGCTGAGCGCCTAGAAATCGATGGCGATGCCCTTCTTTTCCCAATCGCCATAGCGGGCCGGGTCCGGTCCGTCGCGCCCGCCCAGTTCCTTGGGCAACGCCTTGGCCTCGGCTTCGGCTTTGCGCCGGCGTTCTTCCGCTTCGGCCAGTGCGCGTTGGGCGGCTGGGGGCAGGTCTTTGCGGTTGTCACTCATGACATCGGGTTCCTTTCCGTGCTGTGTCTTGATATACGCCCGCGTCCGCCATTGGCAATGCGGGCGCAAGTCACAGTAAGGCAGTACCATGGCAAACAGCGCAACAGCAGCACGGCGCAGCGCAATCTATCTTCTCGATCAGGTTCTGGGTGAGGGTCGCCTGTTGTCCGAATGTCTCGCAGCGGGCGCGTTGGACCGGCTGGGGCCTGAAGATCGCGCGCGCGCTCAACGTCTGGCGTTGGAGACCTTGCGCGGGCTGGAACGCGCCGACAGGTTGCTGGACAATCACTTGAACCGCACGCCTGCTCTGACCGTTCACAACGCGCTCAGGCTGGGCGCAGTTGAGCTGTGTAATGGTGAAGCCGCGCATGGTGTGGTGAATTCCATGGTCGAGATCATCAGCCGGTCGCGCAAGCATGGGCGTCTCAAGGGCCTGGTGAATGCGGTTCTGCGCAAAGTCGCAGCCGAAGGGCCCGAGGCATGGCCCAAAATGCGTGTCCCGCGTTTGCCGGAATGGCTTCGCGATCCCTTGATCATGGCATGGGGCGCGGATGCCGTGACAGGAATGGAGCAGGCGCATTTCGCAGGCGCACCGCTTGATCTGACTTTGAAGCCGGGGTCGAAT
>NZ_JBXWSB010000182.1:0-6503 GCF_059613205.1 Ruegeria sp. BHSB064 | reverse complement strand
CCCGGCGATGGGGTTTGAAGACTTCGAGCGTTTGGTCGAAGAGACAGCCCGCCGCGACGACCGTGTGGTCTGGGGCCAGCGTGTCGAAGTCGACCTGATGGCGCGCAGCCCGGTTCTGGTTTGGCGCAACGCGACACGCATTCGACTAATTCAGGCCTTCAGGCAGGTCCATGGCGCACCAGAGACCGAGTTATTGGAGGGTGAGCCGCTGATTTGTGACGGGATCGAATTGCCGTTGAAACATCGCAAGAAACGGCTGGATCTTGAGGCGCGCGGGCTGATCAAGGGAGCTCAGGTCGTATATTTGGGGCCGGGGCGAAAGCCGGGCTTTTCGCGGTTGCACGTTATGGGCGCCGAAGACCCTCAGGTCAGCGCGGCGTCGATCGTACAAATCGAGAAACCGGACGAGGAAGAACCGTTCATTCCCTTTGCGGCACGTATGGGCGCAACGTTCCTGCACGGGGCGGCGGTGACGATCCACAAGGCGCAAGGTTCTCAGTGGGACACGGTTCAGGTATTTGCACCGGACATCTACGCGGCTGCCCGTATGGGCCGGACCGAGGCCGGTCAACCCTTGTGGAAACGTCTGGCTTATGTGGCGATCACGCGCGCGCAAGAGCGGCTGATCTGGGTGGTGCGCAACCGTTTGTCGAAACCAACTTACCCGCTGCGGGTGGATGACCTGCGGGCTGTCCCGGCGGCGTCACTGACATTGGAGGCGGAAGAGACATGACATCCATCATCGTTACCGGCGCAAGCTCAGGCATTGGTCTGGCCACGGCGGAACTGTTCCTGGCCCAGGGGTGGACGGTTGGCGTGCTGGCACGCAGTTCGGACAAGTTGAATGCAATGGCGCAGAAACATGCCAACGCGGTTTCCTTACCTGCTGATGTAACAGACCCTGAGGCTGTGAATACTGCGTTCCGAAAGTTTACGGATCAGGTTGGGCGTCTGGATGTCTTGTTCAACAACGCGGGCATTTTTGCGCCGGGCGGTACCATTGACGAAATCGCGTTGGAGGATTGGTATCAAAGTGTCAACGTCAACCTGAACGGCATGTTCCTTTGCGCTCGCGAAGCCTTTGGGATCATGCGACATCAGGACCCTCAGGGTGGGCGCATCATCAATAACGGTTCGATTGCCGCCCATGTTCCACGTCCGAACTCGGTGCATTATTCCGCGACAAAACATGCAATCACCGGGCTGACCCGCAGCTTGTCTTTGGACGGGCGGTCCTTTGGAATAGCCTGTGGTCAGATCGACATTGGGAATGCCCGCACCCAGATGGTTCAGGGGCTGGTGGACGCTGCGCAGGCGGCGGGCGACACGCCTGACCCGACCATGGCCGTCGAAGACGCTGCGCGATCGGTTCTGCACATGGCCAACCTGCCGCCCGAGGCGAATGTTCAGTTCATGACCGTCATGGCCACGACCATGCCTTACATCGGTAGGGGGTAGAACTTACTTTTCGCGCAACAAACGGAATGCCGTCGAAGCGCCCCAACCTGCCGCAATCGCGATGACCAGAGACATCAGACCGTACCAGACAGGTTGCTGACGCGACATGTTGTACAAGAACCGCTCGAGGCCGACTTTGCGAACATCAATGGTCGTTTCGTACTGCGAAACCACCTCACCACCGCGCGTCAGGAAAATACGGGCGGTATAGTCCCCCTCGGTCAGGTCTGCAGGCATGTCGATTGAGGTGCGGAACAGGGTTTGTTCGTCCACAGCCACCGTGTCTTCGCGGATGGAATACAAGTCTTCGTTCTCGCGAATGCGCACCACCGCGTCTGCGAAATCCTGCGCGCCGCGGATGTGCATCGCGGCACCAACGGATCGGATCGCACGTTCTATCGAAATGCGATAACGAAGGTCTTCGGTGTCGGTCAGAATGTCATCCAACGGTCCGCTGGTCGCGACGGCATAAAAGCTGGGCGCAAGATCGACGAGGACACTGTCGGTGTTGACCCAGATCCCCAGCTTCCGTTCTTTGCGGCGTACCGTGACAGGCTCAGACGGGCCAGCGACCGCAACGATGACCTCGACCGGTGGGCCGGACGGAATCGGGGTTTCCCGTTTGATAGCCCCGAAGATCAGAATCTCGGACCCGTCAAAGGTAGCCGTAATTGCGACGCGATCCTGGCTGAGACCCAGCACAACCTGTTCTTCCGCAGCGAATGCAGGCAGGCACATCAGACAAAAGGCGGCAATGAGTGATCGCAGCATTCTCAGTGCCCTCCGCCGGTTCCAAGCGAATAAAGCTCGGCAGGTTCCAGAAGCAGATCAAGCGCAAGCTTGCCGCACACCGCCAGAACCAAAGCGGCCAGCAGAACGCGCAATTGCTCCGCTGGCATACGCGCGCCAATCACAGTACCGATCTGCGCGCCAATCACACCACCAACCAGCAGCAGAACCGCCAGAACAATGTCCACCGTATAGTTCGTGGTGGCGTGCAGCATCGTGGTGAAGGCCGTCACAAAGATGATTTGAAACAGCGATGTGCCGACAACGACCTTTGTGGGCATGCCCAACAGGTAGATCATGGCGGGAACCATGATAAAGCCGCCGCCGACCCCCATGATTGCAGACAAAACCCCAACGCAAAGCCCAACCAAAACGGGCGGAATGACCGAGATGTAAAGACCTGACGTGCGGAATCGCATTTTGAAGGGCAAGGCGTGAATCCAGCCGCGCTGACGGCGTTTGGCGGCAACAGCTCCGCCTCTTTTTGCCTTTCGCAGTGCCCTTAGGCTTTCGACGAACATCAGGCTGCCGATGACGCCAAGGAAAACGACGTAACACAGTTTGACCAGCAGATCGACCTGACCCAGGCTTTTGAGATAGTTGAAGACAACCACACCCAAAGCGGCCCCGATCAGGCCCCCGACCAGCAACACCGTTCCCATCTTAAGATCTACGGTTTTTCGTCGGAAATGGGCCAGCACACCGGAAAAGGACGACGCGACAATCTGGTTGGCCTCGGTCGCAACAGCCACCGCTGGCGGAATGCCGATAAAAAACAGCAGCGGCGTCATAAGAAAACCACCGCCGACTCCGAACATTCCGGACAAGACGCCAACCATTCCACCCAAACCAAGCAGGAGGAATGCATTCACCGAGACTTCGGCTATGGGCAGGTAAATGTACATAATACCGTCACTTTGTGTTTTGCGTCGCCGCGCTGCCGCATGCAGTCCATTGGTAAGCCATTGATGCAGTTTTTTGCATGTATATCATTGTCACATGCCTCCCGGCTCGATGAGCCCAAAGATGTCTTCTGATTGCAAAACGAGATCAGCTTCGATTTTGAAGGCACCGCCCAACGTTAGGGAAGCGCCGACAGAAACTTTGGCTATGCGCAGATAGACTTGCATACCCCCTTAGAACGGGTGCGGCATGCAAAATCAACTCTGCATGCCGCTCTGCAGCGAACAGGACCCAGAATTGATCCTGAACTGGACTTATCAGCGTTCCTTCACGTACGGTTCGCCACCGGCGCGTGGGGGAACGGCTTTGCCGACAAACCCGGCCAGAATCACAACTGTCAGGATGTAAGGCAGGGCGTCCATCACCTGTACCGGGATCACAATCCCACCCAGATCGATATTCTGGAATCGCAGGGCAACGGCTTGCAACAGGCCAAACAGCAGACAGGCCCACATGGCATGCCAGGGGCGCCATTTGGCAAAGATGAGCGCTGCCAGTGCGATGAACCCGCGTCCGGCCGTCATTTCCTTGACGAACCCGGCCTGCAATGCGGTGGCCAGATAGGCGCCAGCAATACCGCACAAAACGCCACAGATCGCGACTGCCGCGAAGCGCAGGCCAACCACGGACACGCCCGCTGTATCGACCGCTGCCGGGTTTTCACCCACCGCCCGCAATCGCAGGCCAAAGCGGGTGCGATACAGAACCCACCATGTCGCCGGAACCATCAGAAACGCCACATAGACCAGGATCGAGTGACCCGAGAGCAATTCGGAATAAATCGGGCCGATAATCGGCACACCGCTGATCGCTTCTGCAAATGGGAAATTGATGGGCTCAAATCGCCCACCTCCAAACAGGGACGGTGTCCGCCCGCCTTGCTGGAACCAGCTTTGGGCGACCAGTACGGTCAAACCCGAAGCGAGAAAGTTGATCGCCACGCCCGAGATAAGCTGATTGCCCCGGAATGTAATTGACGCCAGCCCGTGAAGCCCCGATAGCAGCAATGAGGCTGCGATGCCCGCTAGTAAGCCCAGCCAAACCGAGCCGGTAACCGCTGCGATGGCTGCGGAAAAGAATGCCGCCATCAGCATTTTGCCTTCAAGGCCAATGTCAAAGATACCAGCACGTTCCGAATAAAGCCCGGCCAGACAAGCCAGCAGCAGCGGGGTGGACAGGCGAATGGTCGAATCCAGGACCTGGATGAGGGTAACGAAGAATTCCATCACTCAGCCCTCTTCCGCATACCAAGGAACAGTTTTTCAAGCGGCATTCGCACCATGTTGTCCAGCGCTCCGGTGAACAGAATGACCAGCGCCTGAATAACAACGATCAGCTCACGCGGGATCGAGGCCCACAAAGCCAGTTCCGCCCCGCCCTGATAGAGGAAGCCAAACAGCAAGGCGGCCAGAAAAACGCCAAACGGGTGGGACCGACCCATCAGTGCGACGGCGATTCCGATGAAACCCGCGCCCTCGGTCGAGTTCAGAACCAGCCGCTCTGCCTCGCCCATAACGTTGTTGATGGCCATCAAGCCCGCCAGCGCGCCCGAAATGAGCATGGCTATGATGGTGATCCGCACGGGCGAAATACCAGCGTAAACCGCCCCGGTTTCCGAATGGCCATAGGCGCGGATTTCATAACCCAACCGGGTCCGCCAGATCAGCGCCCAGACAACGACACAGGCCAGCAGCGCGATGAAGAAGGTGATGTTCGCCGGAGCCCCCCGGAACACCACATTCTCAGCGGTCGAGAACATCGACTGGAAGGTCGGCAGGTGAACGGTTTCAGGGAATCTTGCGGTGGCCGGGTCCTGCGATCCTTGCGGGCGCATGACATTGACCAGCATGTAGTTCAGGAATGCGGCTGCGATAAAGTTGAACATGATCGTGGTGATCACGATGTGGCTGCCGCGTTTGGCTTGCAAATAGGCCGGAATGGCGGCCCAAAACGCGCCGAACAGCATTGATGCTGCGCAGGCAGCAAGCAAAGCTATGCTCCAATGGGGCCAGTCGACATAAAGGCAGACCATGGCGACGCCAAGCCCGCCCAGCATCGCCTGACCTTCGCCGCCGATGTTAAAGAGGCGCGCATGGAACGCCACGGCAACTGCAAGTCCGGTGAACATGAAGTTTGTCGCATAGTAGAGCGTGTAGCCCCAGCCATAGGTCGACCCCAGCGCGCCGGTCACCATAAGCTGAACCGCTTCGATCGGGTTTTCTCCGATGGCGAGGATGACCAGCGCCGACAAGATAGCGGCCAGTATCAGACTGATCAGCGGGATCAGAACGACATCGGCCCATTTGGGCATTTTTTCCATGTTACGCGGCCTCTCCCGCAACACCGGCCATCAACAGGCCCAGTTCTTTTTCATCCGTCTCATGGGGCAGTCGTTCACCCATGATGTGTCCGTCAAACATCACCGCGATCCGGTCGGAAAGCGAGAAGATCTCTTCCAGCTCGACCGAGACCAACAGAATGGCCTTGCCCTGATCGCGCAGAGCGACGATCTGCTTGTGAATGAACTCGATCGCGCCAATGTCTACGCCACGTGTTGGCTGGCCGACCAGCAGCAGATCCGGGTTGCGCTCGATCTCGCGTGCGACGACGATCTTTTGCTGGTTGCCACCCGAAAAGCTCTTGGCCGCCAACCATGGATCCGGCGGGCGGACATCGAATTTCTCGATCTTGGCTTCGGTATCGGCGCGCAAGGCGGCATTGTCCATAAAGATGCCGCGTTTATATGCCGGGTCACGATGATATCCGAAGGCGACGTTCTCCCACGCGTGGAAGTCCATAATCAAACCTTCGCGCTGCCGGTCTTCCGGCACATGTGCGATATGCTGCGCGCGGCGGGCCTGACCGTCCGATCCTGCGCCACTCAGC
Organism: Ruegeria sp. BHSB064; assembly: GCF_059613205.1. Taxonomy (NCBI): domain Bacteria; kingdom Pseudomonadati; phylum Pseudomonadota; class Alphaproteobacteria; order Rhodobacterales; family Roseobacteraceae; genus Ruegeria; species Ruegeria sp. BHSB064. The sequence continues at coordinate 407 of NZ_JBXWSB010000182.1, read as the reverse complement.
GCCAGAGGCTGACCATTCAATTTGATCGTGCCCTGACCGGGGCGCATGCCGCCCAGTACCTCAAGTAGCTCGGATTGCCCGTTGCCGGCCACCCCGGCGATTCCGACGATTTCACCAGCGCGGACGGTCAGATCAATGCCTTTGACCCGTTCCACACCTGTCGAATCGAAAACGCTCAGCTTTTCTATCTCAAGGATGGGCTTGCCGGGTTTGGCAGGCACTTTGTCGACCTGAAGCAGAACCTTGCGGCCTACCATCAGCTCGGCCAGCTCTTCAGGGCTGGTTTGGGACGTTTTTACAGTTGCCGTCATCTGTCCCCGTCGCATGACCGAGACGGTGTCGGTATTCTCCATGATCTCACGCAGTTTGTGCGTGATCACGATGATCGTTTTCCCCTCGGCCCGCAG
>NZ_JBXWSB010000181.1:0-6647 GCF_059613205.1 Ruegeria sp. BHSB064 | reverse complement strand
GGCGGCATGAGCGCTACCGCGCCAACGGTTCTGATCTGGACAGGCTTGCTGCTGACACCTGTCATGATTTCCGCCGGTCAGGTGTTGTTCAAGCTCGCAGGCGGGCGGATCGACGGGCGCGACGCCACAGGCTTAGTGGGCGTGATGCACACCCTCTTTGACCCCTTTTTGCTTGTCGCACTTGCGATCTACGGGTCCGCAACGATCCTTTGGATTTACGTCCTCAGACATGTGCCCCTGTCGCAAGCCTATCCCTTCATGGCGCTTAGCTTTGTGCTGGTTCCCCTCGCCTCGTGGCTGTTCTTCGGCGAAACGTTGGGGCTGCGTTATTGGATCGGGGCCGGGCTTTTGCTGAGCGGAATGGCGGTGATGAATACCTGACCGGTTCAACCTGCCGCACAAACACGGCAAAACAAGATGTTGAACCTGCCCTGCCCCCCTTCTATCCTGCGCCTTTGAAGAACCCCAAGCAGGATGCACCGAATGACCGAGCAAGTTCCCCACCCGATGTCCCCACAGGATTGCCTTGTGGCGATCATGGTTGCGATTTCGGCATCTGACGAGACGATCCGAACCGCTGAATTGGTTAAGATCGAAGTGGCGGTAAACATGCTGCCGGTCTTCGCCGGGTACGATATTGACCGGACCCGCCGCGTGTCACAGATCGTATTTGATCTGTTCGAACAGGAAGACGGGCTGGATGCTCTGTTTGGCCTGATCCGCGACAACCTTCCTGAACGACTGAACGAAACAGCTTATGCGCTGGCCTGTGATGTTGCCGCCGCAGACGGATCGCTGGCCGAGACCGAGCTGCGTTTGCTGGAAGAAATCCGTTACGAGTTGAGTATCGATCGCTTGCACGCAGCCGCAATTGAACGCGGTGCCCGCGCGCGTCACGCCGTCTGACAAAAGGCGTCGTCGGATTTCACGGCTTTAACTGCCGTATAGCGAACCCCACCGTTCAAGCAGTGCGCGTTGCAGCTTTCGCGACCTTCGGTTCCAGCTGCGCGCGCCATCCGGACGTTCACGTTGAGCACGTGGTATTTGTGCGCGTTTCGCTACGTCTGCTGTGAATATCGCAAATGCCAGATCGACCCCGTCCGCTGTTGTCAGGAAACCGCCCAGCCCTGAAACAAAGTTCAGTGTCCCGGTCTTGGCGTCAACCTTTACCGGATGGTTCTTGACGACCCGACCATTCCGATCGGTCAAGGCAAAAGGCTTCATCAAGGGGCGCAATATCCCCGACTTCTGTGCGACCACCAAGGCCGAAACCAGATCTGCGGGCACGATGCGCGAAGCATCACCAAGACCGGAATGATCGACCATGGCGATACCGTTTACACCAAAGCTCTCAGCCGCCCATAGGTTCATCTCAGCCGCCGACTCTGCCAAGTTCCTGGGATAAACACCCCGTGCCTTTGTCGCGGCCATTCCGACCATTTCTGCCGTCAGATTGGTCGAGTATTTCAGCATTCCACGCAGAATACTCTCCAATGGATCACTGCGATGTACTACAAGGTCCAAGCCCTCCGGGCGCTCTCGTGTCACCTGCACCCGTCCCAGCACGATCCCGTTTGAACGCGCCAGAGTTCGGAACACATCCCCTGCATAAAGCGCGGGTTTACGTACTGGCAACCAGCGGGCTCCGCCATTCCCCAACGCACCTTTGGCCACGGTCCAGCGATCCTGCCGCGCGCTTGGCTGATAGGTATAAATCGGCAGGCTCCGGCTCTCGACCCGCATCGAGGCTACGTCCACCGCAGGTACAAAGCGTGCGCTGCGCGCGTCCATGCTGACGTCATAGCCTTTGCCTGCGCGTTTCCATTCAAAGTGCACACGGTTGAAATTCAACGAAATCCCGCTGATGGCGGGGCTGTAACCCACATGATCCGGCTGCCCGGGGTCGATGCTGAACACAAATGGCAGCGCGCCGTCATAGACCTTGAACGCACCTCGCACCTCGGTAATCCCGGCCTCACGCAGATTGGCGGCCATGGTGGCCAGCGCATCCGTGTCCAGCAAGGGGTCTCCACCACCCACCAGGATTAAATCGCCATGCAGAATGCCGTTTTCGATCCGCCCATCTGCCACCAAACGGGTTTCAAACCGGTGATCCGCGCCCAAAACATCCAGCGCATAAAGCGCGGTCAACGCTTTGCCGACACTGGCGGGGGGCAAGGCGGCCCCGTCTCCAAACACCTCCAGCTGCGCCCCGGTCGCCACATCCGCAACCGCAAAGACAACCTCGCCTTTTAACCCGGCCGCAGCCACCAGGCGCTCGGCACCGCTCAACGGCACCCCGCGAATCTGTGGCCTGAGAGAGACCAGAGGCGCTTGTGCAAGACCCGCTGCCGGGATCAGAGACGCACCCAATCCCCCTAGAAAAACACGACGTGAAAAACGACCAGCCATAGCTGAATTAAAATCCCACAGAATAAAAACACACAACCTCTCGCTGAGATTATGCGCCCATAGGGGCTATTCCGGCAACACTTGTGCGCGCCACTCTCCGCGCGTCCGGATTTCGGTCGAGCTGACATCGACCATCGGTACATTGACAAAACACCAGGCCGGGGCCTGCGCCCGGCCCAACAGATGCCGCGCCTGCCCATCGATCCGGTATTTCGCGTAAACCCGTGCCGCCGGTGACATCCGCGCCGAAATCCGATCCCCCGGCCGCGCAACAACGCCGACAGGCACGCTATCCATGATCAGCCGCCAGTCTTTCCATTTGTGGAACTGCGCCAGATTGTCGGCCCCCATGAGCCAGACGAACCGAACCTGCGGGTACAGCCGCCGAAGCGCTGCCAAAGTATCCGCCGTCGCCCGCGTACCTGTCAGCGCCTCGATATCCGTCACATCAACCTTCGGGTGCTGCATCACAGCTTTCGCGGCTTGCAGCCGCCGTGCCATCGGGGCAGGCCCGTGTTCCTTCAGCGGATTACCCGGAGAGACCAACCACCACACCCGATCCAGCTCAAACGCCTTCATCGCCTCACGCGTGACGTGCACATGCCCCTGATGCGGCGGATCAAAAGACCCGCCGAACAGCCCGATCACCTGCCCGGGTCGCGCATATGGAATATGATAACGCTCCATCCCCTGCTGATGTTCAGAACTCAGGGGGGTTGTCAATCAACAGGTTGCACCGCATCACCCAGCCCGACCCGTCCGGGGCGGAGGACCTCAGCACACCAGCCCCCATGCCCACGCACCGCAGAATAACCGCCCGTGCCCAACGCTTCCTCCATCCGACTGCACGGCGCGCAGATCACGGTAAAGCGCAGAACGGCCTCGCCCACCTGCACCTCGCGCCCTTTGAGCGCCGCCAGATTGACCCCCGACACCACCAGATTACGCCGCAGAATGAAAGGTGCAACAGGCGCTTGACCCAGATAGGATCCAATCGCGGCCAGATGCTCGTACTGGATCAGCGTAACCGCCCGCTTTCCCGCACGGCCACGGTCACCGTCGAGGCCATCAGTGGAGATCATGGCCTCCTCGACGTTGACCATCAAATCGCGCCGCGCGGGCCGTAGGCCGATCCATTCAACCCGTCCCGGCTGCGCCCAACCTTCAATCAGTTTCGCCAATTCAGACAATTTATAACCCTTATTTGGTCAAGCCTGTGTAGGTGAAGCCGGCACTAATCGAAATTCACAAAACCACCAGCTTGCCCCGCCCGCCCGGCTTGGATATCTAGCGGTTCAACCCAATTTCCCCGACCCAGAGGACGCGACATGGCCGCCTATCAATATGTCTACCACATGCAGGGTGTCTCCAAGACCTATCCCGGTGGCAAGAAGTGCTTTGAAAACATCCACCTGAGCTTTCTGCCCGGTGTGAAAATCGGTGTCGTCGGCGTCAACGGCGCGGGTAAATCGACGCTGATGAAGATCATGGCCGGTCTCGACACCGATTTCACTGGTGAGGCATGGGCCGCCGAAGGTGCCAAAGTCGGCTATCTGCCGCAGGAACCGCAGTTGGATGAATCGCTGACCGTCCGCGAAAACGTCATGCTGGGCGTGGCCGCGAAAAAGGCCAAGGTCGACCGTTTCAACGAAATCGCCATGGAGATCGCCGAGAATTACTCGGACGAGCTGATGGAGGAAATGACCACCCTGCAGGATGCGATCGACGCGGAAAACCTGTGGGATCTCGACAGCCAGATCGACGTTTCGATGGAGGCCCTGCGCTGCCCGCCGGACGATGCCAACATCGCCAACCTCTCGGGTGGTGAGAAACGCCGCGTCGCGCTCTGCAAGCTGCTGCTCGAAGCGCCCGACATGCTGCTCTTGGACGAACCGACCAACCACCTGGACGCCGAGACCATCGCCTGGCTGCAACAGCACCTGATCGACTACAAAGGCACCATTCTGATCGTCACTCACGACCGGTATTTCCTGGATGACATCACTGGCTGGATCCTGGAACTCGACCGCGGCCGCGGCATCCCGTACGAGGGCAACTACTCGGCCTGGCTGGAGCAAAAGGCCAAACGGCTGGAGCAGGAAGCGCGCGAGGACAAGTCCAAGCAGAAGACCCTGCAGCGTGAATTGGAATGGATGCGTCAGGGCCAGAAGGCCCGTCAGGCCAAATCCAAGGCCCGGATCAACGCTTATAACGAGTTGGCCGAACAGTCAGAACGCGAAAAACTGACCCGCGCGCAGATCGTCATCCCCAACGGCCAGCGCCTTGGCGGCAAAGTGATCGAGGTCGAGGGCCTGTCCAAACACATGGGCGATAAGCAACTGATCGAAGGGCTGGACTTCGCCCTGCCCCCCGGCGGCATCGTCGGCGTCATCGGCCCCAACGGCGCGGGTAAATCGACCCTGTTCAAGATGCTCACCGGTCAGGAACAGCCCGACAGCGGCACCATCACGCTAGGCGACACGGTTGAGCTGTCTTACGTCGACCAGTCGCGCGACGACCTGAAAGACAACGACACCGTGTGGGAGGCGATCACCGGCGGTGCCGAGATCATCCAGTTGGGCGATGCACAGGTCAATTCCCGCGCCTATTGCTCGTCCTTCAACTTCAAGGGCGGCGACCAGCAGAAAAAGGTCTCGCTGCTGTCAGGTGGTGAACGCAACCGCGTCCACATGGCCCGCCTGCTGAAAGAGGGCGGCAACGTCCTGCTGCTCGACGAACCGACCAACGATCTGGACGTCGAAACCCTGCGTGCGCTGGAAGACGCGCTGGTCGATTTCGCCGGCTGCGCCGTCGTCATCTCGCACGACCGTTTCTTCCTTGACCGGATTTGCACGCATATTCTGGCGTTCGAGGGCGACGCGCATGTGGAGTGGTTCGAGGGCAACTTCGAGGACTATGAAGAGGACAAAAAGCGGCGGTTGGGGCCGGACGCGTTGGAGCCCAAGCGGTTGAAGCATAAGAAGTTTGCGCGGTGAACGAATGGATAACCATCCTTGGCGCGTTGGGGCTTGGATCACTTGCAACAGTGATCACTCAATGGCTTCTCACTCGTACTGATAGTCGTAAGAAACTACGATTTCAGGAACGCAAAGATGCGTATGTGGGCCTATGGCAAGCGATGCATCGCTCAGAAATCGAGCGTACAGAAGAAGCCGCTCTACATGTTGGCCATTGGGTCGCTCGATGCGAACTCGTTGCTCCGCATCCGGTACGCCGTGCGGTAAAAACACCGGTGGATTCAAAACCTGGTTCACCTGAACGTAAGGCCTCCGTGGAAAATGTACTGCACGTTATGCGAAATGACTTAGGGATCTCCGAGTAAGTGGCTTGCTCGCATCCGTCGACCCGACGCGAGTAGGCCGGGCTTCAGCCCGGCACTCAGCGCAATACAAGCGATTTTACCAACGTCCGCCAATGACCCGCACCAAAACCCTTCAATCGATCCGTACGTCATGGCGAAAGCCGAGCTGAAGCCCGGCCTACGGAGTTGGGTTCTTTGATCCTACGGCTCTCCGAACGTCCCCTCCATCACAACGACACTCCAATCCAGACCAACTCGACCCGCGCGAATATCGCGATGGATCGACGAATACGGCCAATCGGTTGGATGTTCCACCAACCCATGTTTGACAGGATTGCCCCAACAATACGCCATATGATGCGGTAATCTCGTTCGTCCCGGATGCAATGTTCCCAAAACCTGCGTTGCCAAACAGGTGCTTCGCGTTTGTTCTGCCGTAGGCCGGGCTTCAGCCCGGCATATCTGCCAGATGTTACAACTGGCAATTCCGAAGGCGCAGGTGCCGGGCTGAAGCCCGGCCTACGGTTTGCCTTGTTCACGCGCATGGTGAACCGCGCTTTGATCGCACCCCACCGCGTCGAATAATCCGCATCACCCGGCGGCAAAGTCCAAACCGCGTGGATATGATCAGGCAACACAACAAACGCGTCACACCAGAACGGTTGCTCCCTCTGCGTCACGGCAAACGCCGCGCGCAAATGCGCCACTTCTTGCACCAACAAATCCGATGATCTGTCGGCCAAAGATACGATAAAGAAATATTTCGCTCCGGGTATTCGAACGCGTGGGTAGTTGCTCATGCCCGCATCTTGCCGCACGCATGGCTACCAAACGGTTAACCAATTCCACCCTTGTCACATGCCCACCTCAATGCCATATGAAAAGGGCTTACGTTTTTCTATTTCGACCCACT
>NZ_JBXWSB010000180.1:0-6591 GCF_059613205.1 Ruegeria sp. BHSB064 | reverse complement strand
CCCGAATTGGTGCACAGATCATTTTGGGAACAGAAAACGTTCAGCAGGCCCCGGACGTTTCGGACGTTACCGAAGATTAGCAGGAAGAACACCAAATCCTCTAGCAAAAGGGAATGCGGGATGGTGTTTGGGTCTCAGCTTTGCCATAGCTGTCGCAACCGCGAATTTGCTTACAGAGGCCCTAATGACCCAGATCGTTTCTTCGCTTGCCGAGATCTCTGACCGCTATAAGGCGCTGTTTGTCGACCTTTGGGGCTGTGTGCACAACGGCATCACCGCATTCCCCGAAGCCGTTGCGGCATTGCAGTCCTATCGTGCGAAAGGCGGGGTTGTTGTACTTGTGACGAACTCACCAAAGCCTCGGGCGGGCGTGGCTGAGCAGTTGGTTCAGTTCAATGTGCCCTCAGATGCCTATGACACCATCGCGACCAGCGGGGATTCCGCGCGTTCGGCGATGTTCCGGGGCGCTGTCGGGCACAAGGTTTACTTCATGGGTGAATGGCAGCGGGATGCAGGCTTTTTCGAACCTTTGAAGCTTCTGCATCACCCCATCCACATCGAACGCGTGCCGCTTAAAGAGGCCGAAGGCATCGTTTGCTGTGGCCCGTTCGATCCGATGGCCGACCCGGATGTGAACCGACCAGACTTCCTCTATGCCAAGCAGATGGGAATGAAGCTGCTTTGCGCCAATCCCGACATTGTTGTCGACCGCGGAGAAGTCCGGGAGTGGTGCGCTGGGGCATTGGCAAAGCTTTACACCGAAATGGGTGGTGAAAGCCTGTATTTCGGCAAACCGCATCCGCCGATCTATGACCTGGCCCGCCGCAGATTGCAGGAGCTGGGGCATGATATTCCAGATGGCGACATTCTGGTGATCGGCGACGGACCCCATACAGACATTCTGGGCGGCATGGGAGAGGGCATTGATTCCCTGTTTATTTCAGGTGGTCTGGCCGCAGCCGAGACAAAAACGTCGCACCACCCGCATCATGAATCGCTAACCGATTATATCAAAAGGGAAAAGATCAACCCCACCTTTACAATCGGGCGCTTGCGGTAATCAGAAAAGACTTGATTTTCTGCAACTGCGAAGTAATAAAGTTGCCAACCTTGGCCTAAAGATGGTTTTTTCTTTCACGGCCGATTTCGAGTGAGGGCAACATGTTGGACAATCTTCCACGCGGAACGATCTGTATTGAAGACATCGAAATGGGCATGTCCCGGTACCTGCGCAAAGTGGTGACGGATGAAGACATCGAGATGTTCGCGCAGGTTTCAACCGACCGTAACCCGGTGCATCTGGATGACGACTATGCCCGCGACACGATCTTTGAAGGCCGTATCGCCCACGGAATGCTGACAGCGGGTTTGATCTCGGCCGTGATCGGCGAACAGCTGCCCGGCCATGGCACTGTCTACATGGGTCAGTCGCTCAAGTTCCTGGCACCTGTACGCCCCGGCGACATGGTTTACGCCGAAGTAAAGGTTGTCGACATCGATTTTTCCAAGCGCCGTGTGAAGCTGGACTGCCATTGCTCGGTCGAAGGCAAGAAGGTTCTGATCGGAGAGGCTATGGTTCTGGCCCCGTCACGCAAGTTCGACTGATCTGTAAGCCAACCCAAGCCAACGAAGGCACCCCTCGGGTGCCTTTTCATTTTGGAGCTCACCAAATCTAACTTTCTGCACGAAGTCCTGAAGAAGGGCGCGCGCGCCTGCGCCCTTTCAATGCACCGGATTCCAGAATGATTTCCGACACCACGTGTTCACGTCTGTAGGCCATCACATGAACGCCCGAGACGCCGGCGATCTCACGGATCTGCTGGATCAGCTCGATGCAGATTTTTTTGCCTTCTTCAGCAGGTTTTTCGGCCTTCTCCATCCGCTCAATTACCTGATCGGAGATATGAATTCCGGGCACATTGCTGCGCATCCAACGCGCCGCGCGTGCCGAGGCAATGGGCCCCACGCCAGCGATTATGAAGACTTTCTTGTCCAGACCGACATCCCGCACCCGAGCCATGAATTTCTCAAAAAGAGGAATGTCGTAGATATAGTTCGTCTGGATATATTCGGCCCCTGCTTCAACCTTTTTCGCCAGACGATCAGGACGCCAGTCATAAGGCGGGATACAAGGGTTCTCCGCCGCCCCTAAAAACAGCTGAGGGGGGCGTGTGATCTTGCGGCCTGACAGAAACTTTCCCTGATCGCGCATGGTTCGGATTGTTCGCAGCAAGGTCAGGGAATCAAAGTCGAATACCGGCTTTGCCCCCGGCTGATCTCCGACGCCAACGCCATCACCGGTCAAGCACAGAACATTGCTCACGCCCAGCGCTGCGGCCCCAAGCACATCGCCCTGAATGGCGATGCGATTCCGGTCCCGGCAGGAAATCTGATAAACCGGAGAATAACCAGCGCGCGTCAGCAATGCGCAGATTCCAATCGAGGACATGTGGCAATTCGCACCCGAAGCATCGGTTGCGTTGATCGCATCAGCCACCTCTCCAAGCGGCTGCGCAGCTTGAAAAACATCCTCGGGGTCAGCGCTGTCGGGTGGGTTCAACTCGGCTGTCACGGCAAACCGACCCGAACGCAGAACCCTTTCCAACCGGCTGTGCGATACATACCCGTCGGGAACAGGAACATAGCCGATTGGCTCTACATCGCTGCGATGTGGGTCGTTCATTTTTTCAGGTCCCGGTTCATTGCGTTGGGCGGTTCGGTGGCCAGCGGTGCTGATGAAGGCTCATTTTCGCGTGCCTCCGGGAAGGCTTCAGCAAGGGTTACACGCGCGGCATCGCGGGCCTCGCGTTCCTGCGCGGCAATCTCGCGGCTGACCCGCAACCAGGATGACGATCCCTTCAACGTATGCTCCACTGGCGGCAGAACTTCCTTTATCTTTTCGCCCCCGTGCCGCATGCGGTTGGCTCCGTCCCAGGCCAAGGCCCACACGCATTTCATGTCAGGCTTCACTTCGCAGAACTCGCCTGGACGCACACCGCCACACGGGCCATTTCGCAACTGCTTTGGGCAGTTCATCGGGCAGGACATGCCGGTCGATGACAACACGCATTGCCCGCACATCTTGCAGTCGAACAACAAGGTTTTGACGCCCTTTTCAACCAGCGCTATGGGGCGTTCGACGCGGTTGTAGCCGATCTTTGCAAAAAGCGGATCCATTGCGACCATGCCGCGTTCGACGCACTTATAAATCCACTCGAATGTGCGGGCATGGCGAATCGCGAACAGTCGCAATCGATACATGGTCTGCCTCCTGTGCTGGGTTCCATTGAACCTGGCCGGGCCTGAACCGGGTCGCAGCGCGTCCTGAGATCCGGATGTTCAGTCTACACACAGGATTTTTTTTGAATCAAGCAGTTGGCTTTACACGACATGACATGTGGTGGATGCTTTGGCGCGGTTGTTCGGCCTTTTCGTTGGTTTCGGCTTAGTTCAGAGGGAGGCATGCGCAGAATTCAAACTGCCGCTTGAACTCATCGCAACGCAACGCTACGCAATCGCTTATGCACATCATCCGGGATTTCCAGTTTGTCGAGCCAGAAGATCGCGGCGCCAGCGTGGCGATCGGCAACTTTGACGGCGTTCATGTGGGGCATCAGTCGGTCATCGAAATGGCCCGCCAAGCAGCTCCTGACGCGCCGCTGGGTGTCATGACCTTTGAACCGCACCCGCGTGAATACTTTGCGCCGGACTCACCTCCGTTCCGTCTGATGCGCGGCAATGCACGAGCGCACCGGCTGGAAAAACTGGGTGTAGAAAAGCTCTACGAGCTGCCTTTCAATGCGGCGCTGGCCGGGCTTTCACCGGAAGAGTTCGCGCGTACAGTGATTTGTGACGGGCTGGGCCTGTCGCATGTGGTGGTGGGGGCTGATTTCTGCTTTGGCAAAGGCCGCAGCGGTTCAGCCGATGACCTGGTCCGATTTGGGAAAGAGATGGGGTTTGGCGTGACGATTGCCCCACTGATGGAGCGGTCCGAGAACGTGGTCTCGTCAACTGCAATCCGGACGGCGTTAAGCGAAGGTCGCCCGCGCGATGCTGCAGCGATGCTGGGCCATTGGCACAGGATCGAAGGCGAAGTTGTCGGCGGTGAACAGCGTGGGCGCGAGCTGGGGTTTCCTACCGCAAACATGTCCATCGAAGGTCTTCACCTGCCGAAATTTGGGGTCTACGCCGTTCTGGTCGACGTATTGGATGGCCCGCATCAGGGCAGTTACCACGGCGCGGCCTCGATCGGGGTTCGGCCAATGTTTCAAGGCGAAGTGCCCAATCTCGAAACCTTCCTTTTCGACTTTTCGGGCGATCTTTATGGCGCAACCCTGTCTGTCGGTCTGATCGATTTCCTGCGCCCGGAACTTACCTTTGATGGGCTGGACGGACTGATTGCTCAGATGGGTGCAGATTGCGAAAAAGCCCGTGGCATTCTGGCCGCCTTATGAGCACGGATCCCATCGAACGCACCGGCCTGCCTGCCCGCTTCTGGGAACGCAAACCTTTGCGGAAGATGAACCAGTGCGAATGGGAAGCGCTGTGTGACGGCTGCGGCAAGTGTTGCCTGAACAAGCTGGAAGACGAAGACACCGGCGAGGTTGCCCTGACCTGTGTCGCTTGCCGCCTGCTGGACGACGAAAGCTGCCGCTGCACACAATATGACATCCGGCACCAGTTTGTGCCCGAATGTATTGTGATGACCCCCGACAACATAGATGATCACGCCTATTGGCTGCCGCAAACCTGCGCGTATCGTCTGTTGTGGGAAGGCAAGCCCCTCTACGACTGGCATCCTTTGATATCCGGCACGCCGGACAGCGTGCACGCGGCGGGCGTGTCGGTTCAGGGACGTACAGTGTCCGAGTTCGAAACCCCCATGGAAGAATGGGAAGACTACATTATCGAGGAGCCAAGCTGATGTATTTCGCCTCTGACAATTCCGGCCCGGTGCACCCTCAGGTCATGGCAAAACTGGCCGAAGCCAATCAGGGCTATCAGATGGCCTATGGTGCTGACGCGCTGATGAACGAGGTGCGCGACCGCATTCGCAGCATTTTCGAAGCACCGGGCGCTGCCGTGTATCTTGTGGCAACCGGGACCGCGGCGAACTCGCTGGCTCTTGCAACACTGTCGAACCCATGGGAAACGGTTTTCTGCTCGCCAGTTGCGCATATCCACGAGGATGAGTGCAACGCACCCGAATTTTACACCGGCGCCAAACTGACCCTTGTGCCGGGCGGTGACAAGATGACGCCCGAAGCATTGCGCGGATCGATCCTGGGTGAAGAAACACGCGGCGTGCATGGACCGCAACGCGGGCCTGTGTCGATCACTCAGGTCACCGAGCGCGGATCAGTCTATTCGCTGGAAGAACTGCAGGCACTGTGCGGCGTGGCCAAGGAATACGGCCTGCCCGTGCATCTGGACGGTGCGCGCTTTACCAACGCATTGGTCGCGTTGAATTGTTCCCCGGCCGAGATGACCTGGAAATCAGGCGTGGATGCCGTCAGCTTTGGCGGCACGAAAAATGGCCTGATGGGGGTCGAAGCGGTTGTGTTTTTCGACGAAAGCAAGGCTTGGGAATTTGAGCTTCGGCGCAAACGCGGGGCGCATTTGTTCTCGAAACACCGCTACCTGTCCGCACAAATGGCCGCCTATCTCGAAGATGACCTGTGGTTGAAACTTGCGCGTCAGGCCAATGCCAACTGTGCCCGTCTAGCCGACGGGTTGCGCGCCAAGGGCGCTGAATTCCTGCATGAACCGCAAGCCAACATGGTCTTTGCCTCGTTCTCGCGCGCCAAGCACAAGCAGTTGCATGAGGCCGGTGCGATCTATCACCTATGGGGGGATGAGCTGGAGGGCGAGGATGACAGTGAAAGCCTGGCGTGCCGATTGGTCTGCGACTGGTCGATCAGCGCGGCCGAGATCGATCAGTTTCTCAATCTTCTGTAGAACCGGACTGCCAGAGCGCCTGAAGCAGCGCTGCTGTTTCATGAGGGTGCGAAATGGGCAGCATGTGCCCCGCGCCCGGAACCACCGCATGGCGCGCTTGCGGCAGGCGGCGCTCCAAACCCGCGCAGATGGCGGGGATTACGGGATGGGTTTCTGATCCGCTCAGGATCAGGGTCGGCATGGTGGCACGTTCCAGCATCTCGGCTTTGAGCAAACCGGCTTGATCGTCATAAAGCACCGGGTGCACCGCTGGAACGGCATGTATCCCACGCACCATGTTGGCACGCGTCCGTTCGGGCAAATCGGGCCATTTTGGGCTGATGCCAGTGCTCCACATCCGGTTGAACAAGCGCGCGGCCAGAGCGTTGTCACCCGATTTGAAGGCACTGTTTATCGGCTCAAGATCTTTCTCATGCTGGTCGAAACGTTCCTGCGCGTCTTGACGCGCGATGGCGAAGAACACGGGTTCGATCAATGTCAGACTGCGCACACGCTCTGGATGCTCCAAGGCCAGTCTCAGTGCAATAATCGCCCCAAAGGAATGGCCAACGACGTCCATCTGCCCCGTCAGTTCAGACGCAGCGTTATTGGTGACATGATCAAAGAAGTTCCCCTGCCCGTCCCAATCCGGAC
>NZ_JBXWSB010000179.1:0-6662 GCF_059613205.1 Ruegeria sp. BHSB064 | reverse complement strand
GTGGTTGACCGGCAAGTTGCGTTGCGGCTTGCCCGCCGCTGGTCGCCCAATAGTAGGCCTGCATCAGAAAATCACGTTGATAAGTTTGGAAGTCATAGCCATTCACCGGATAACCCATGGACGCTTGGTAGCGTTCGATTGCTGCGCGGGTGCCACCACCAACCTGTCCGTCGACCCGGCCAGCATTGTAGCCGAAGTAGTTAAGGGCAGTCTGGGTCTGCGCACCTTGCGACGTCGACGGGATGCCAGACCGATAGGTCCGCGTCGTTGTCCGGGACTTTTTCTTCTGCTGGTCCTTGCCAATTGCATAACCGACGACCCCACCAACAACAGCACCACCCAAGAAATCACCCGCATCGGCTCGTGCGTTCTGAGGCGCTGTCGCAGCAAAGGAAACAGCGATGCCAAGCGCTACTAACAAACGAATGATCATAATTAACCTCCACAGAAAAATCTAATTCTACGGAGTATAGCATGAGAGGTGGTTTTAATGTGGTACAAAAGCTATATCTTTGCTGAATAGCAGGAATTTGAGGTTTTTTACTTCGCTATTAATGGCTTAGTAGAATAGAATTGCGCGTCCGCCCAAGTAGGCGTTTCCCAAGCCCGGGAAGGCTCGAATGGGTTTTGATTCGATCACTCTGATTGATTTGTCTGCGGCACTTGCCAACCCCACCATTCCCCTATAAATGCCGCCTCCATCGCCTTTGGGCGAGATTCTCTCGTGGGAGGTTGCCGGGATCGCGATCCCTGACCGGACCACGCAACATAATCTGGGCGAAACGCGTTTTGCCCGAGTTGAAAGGAAAACCAAATGGCCAAGAAGCTTGCTGGTACAATGAAGCTGCAGGTTCCTGCAGGTCAGGCGAACCCGTCGCCGCCAGTTGGTCCGGCGCTGGGTCAGCGCGGCATCAACATCATGGAATTCTGCAAGGCGTTCAACGCCAAGACCGCAGACATGGAGCAGGGCGCTCCTTGCCCGACCGTGATCACCTATTATCAGGACAAGTCCTTCACCATGGACATCAAGACGCCGCCCGCGTCTTACTACCTGAAGAAAGCTGCTGGTCTGAAGCCGGTTGGCAAGCGTAACCGTCCTCGTGGTGCAGAGAACCCCGGTCGTGAGACCGTGGCAACCGTGACTTCGAAGCAGGTTCGTGAAATCGCCGAAGCCAAAATGAAAGATCTGAACGCCAACGACGTCGAAGGCGCAATGCAGATCATCCTGGGCTCGGCCCGCTCTATGGGCATCGAGGTGAAGTAAGATGGCAAAACTCGGTAAACGTACCCGCGCTGCGCGCGAAGCTGTCGCTGGCAAGGAAAACCTGTCGGTAGACGAAGCAGTTGCCCTGGTCAAAGCCAACGCAACCTCGAAATTCGACGAGACCATCGAAATCGCGATGAACCTGGGCGTTGACACCCGTCACGCAGACCAGATGGTTCGCGGCGTTGTTGGCCTGCCGAACGGCACCGGAAAAGCCATGCGCGTTGCTGTTTTCGCGCGCGGTCCCAAGGCGGACGAGGCAAAAGAAGCAGGCGCAGATATCGTTGGCGCAGAGGACCTGATGGAAACCATTCAGGGCGGCACCATCGAATTCGATCGCTGCATTGCCACCCCGGACATGATGCCGATCGTTGGCCGTCTGGGTAAGGTTCTGGGCCCCCGCAACCTGATGCCGAACCCCAAAGTCGGCACCGTGACCATGGACGTGAAAGCGGCCGTGGAAGCAGCCAAAGGCGGCGAAGTTCAGTTCAAGGCGGAAAAAGGCGGCGTTGTGCACGCCGGCGTTGGCAAAGCGTCGTTTGACGAAGCCAAGCTGGTTGAAAACGTCCGCGCTTTTGTCTCGGCTGTTGCCAAGGCCAAGCCGTCGGGCGCCAAAGGCACCTACATGAAGAAAATCGCGCTTAGCTCGACCATGGGCCCGGGCGTGACACTGGATGTTGCGGAAGCTTCGGGCGAATAAGCCCTAGCGTTCAGTAGTCAAGAATTGATCCCGGGTGGTGCGAACTGCCCGGGATTTTTTGTGATCGGTCAAATGCCGGCAACGAGCCGTAAACCCACGTGCTTGTTGCAACGCCGCGAAAGGCCGGTTCATCTCTTGAGCGGAACTGAGGCCCAGCACTGTCAATTCGTGTACTCATGTGATGACATTGCTTCGATAATTGTGGTCCGGTCCTGAACCGCGCCCGATTGCAGATACTCCATCGCTTTGAGCGCCGCCTCATGTGCCTCCACCGATGATCCGCCTACACAATCCTCAGCGACCCGGCAGAAGTAGTCGGACTGGTGCCCATCCACGAACGTGTAGTGAACACAAACATCTGTCAGACCACCGCACAGTAGCAACGTGTCGACCTTCAGGCCGCGCAGTAGGATTTCAAGGTCAGTTCCGAAGAACGCCGAATAACGCCGCTTTGGGATGATGTAGTCGCCTTTGCGATATCCCATTTCCTCTTTGGCGACTTCCGTGCGCGGATCGCCTTCAAGGCAATGGACGTCCTCATCTCCGTCCAACTCTCGACCAAAATCGATCAGATCGGAACGATGGACTTCTTGGATGAAGATTACGGGTGTATCGTTCTTATGAGCCGCATCGACCAGATCGCGCGCGGCGATCATGCGATCCTTGTAACCCGGCATGTTGTCGATGGACCGCACTTCGCTGTTGTCAATGAACGTGCTTTTTTGAATGTCTATCACAATTAGCGCGGGCCGACCTTCGATCAGGTTTCTTGCTGTTTTCGTCTTTGTCGTCATTTTCTGTGTCCTTTCGTCTTAGTGCGCATCTGAACCGAGCAGAAACATCCCTGCAATCAGAAGTGTCAGACCAGCAATTCCGGACATGCTGAGATTTTGATTGAAGGCCAACTTGCCAACCAGCACCGATCCGACGGAGCCGATGCAGGTCCATATCGGATAGGCGATCCCAAGCGGGAGCCGGGCCATCGCGGCATAGAGGGCGACTATGCTTGCAATCATAGCGATGAGGGTCAGGGCACCAAGTGTCCAATTGAAACTAATGCCGAGCTTCTTGAGACCTGTCGCCCAAGCGACTTCAAAGGCACCTGCGATGAAAAGATGAACCCAAGCCATTTCGACCTCCAGCTGTCGCAGGTCGTCCTGACAATTACCCGTTTATGGCCGGGTCGTCCCGGCAGGCTACGAGCCGTGTAGTAAATGTGGGACTAATCATTGTCAATCTGTCAGCAGACCGCATGATGGAAATGAAAGCGGACCTTCAGAGTCTGACTTCCAGCGGCAGCTTCGTCCGCAAAGTTGTCATTCCTTCGGAAGTTAGCGAAGCTCGGGAAGCGCATAACCAATATACCTCGGATCTGCCTTCCTATTACCTAAATTTACCCCTTGGAAACCCCGACTATCTGCCCTAAGTAGACCTGCGGAATAAAGCGTGCGATTCGTCGTGCGCTTTCTTTCGTTTCGTCCAAGACGGTGGGTGGTGCCATACGGCCCCTTAATTCCCTGCCTGAGACGGGTAAGACCAAAGATTTCTGAGGGTCCCACCCTCGGGCGCATTTTGGCCAATCCCGTAATAACGGACCTGAACGCCGGAGCGAAAGCTGCGGCAAATATGAGCCGGGGTGAGGTATCGCCCCTAACTTGGAGAGAACTGTGGATAGAGCCCAGAAAGAGAAAGTGGTCGAGGAACTCGGCCAAATCTTCGAAAGCTCTGGCGTCGTAGTGGTTGCTCACTACGCCGGTCTGACAGTTGCCGAGATGCAGGACCTTCGCGCACGTGCTCGTGACGCGGGTGGTTCCGTGCGTGTTGCCAAGAACAGGCTCGCCAAAATCGCCCTTGAGGGTAAGCCGTGTGAAAGCATGGCCGACCTGCTGACAGGGATGACCGTTCTGACCTATTCCGAGGACCCTGTGGCAGCAGCCAAAGTGGCCGAGGACTTCGCCAAGGAGAACAAAAAGTTCGAAATCCTTGGCGGTGCAATGGGCGAGAACGCTCTGGACCGCAAAGGCGTCGAAGCCGTTTCGAAAATGCCGTCTCGCGAGGAGCTTATTGCTTCGATCGTTGGCTGCATTGGCGCACCTGCTTCGAACATCGCCGGCGCGATTGGCGCACCTGCAAGCAACATCGCAAGCATCCTTTCCACCATCGAAGAGAAGGCGGAAGCTGCGTAAGCGGTTGGCACTGAATGATCTGCGTGGGGCATTTGCCCTGACGTTGGAACACACACTGTAAAACGGAAAGAGCTAATACAATGGCTGATCTGAAAGCACTCGCAGAAAGCATCGTGGGTCTGACCCTGCTGGAAGCACAAGAACTGAAAACCATCCTCAAAGACGAGTACGGCATCGAGCCCGCAGCTGGCGGCGCCGTAATGGTCGCAGGCGCAGCTGGCGATGCCGGCGGTGCAGCTGAGGAAGAAAAAACCGAATTCGACGTCGTTCTGAAGAATGCCGGCGCTTCGAAAATCAACGTCATCAAAGAAGTTCGCGGTATCACCGGCCTGGGCCTGAAAGAAGCCAAGGAACTGGTCGAAGCCGGCGGCAAGATCAAAGAAGGCGTGGACAAAGCAGAAGCAGAAGACGTCAAAGCCAAGCTGGAAGCAGCTGGCGCCGAAGTCGAGCTGGCCTAAGCTTAGTCTCAGGTGCATCGCTGATGCGCCGAAAAATTTGGCTGGGTCCGGAGAAATCCGGGTCCAGCCGAACCTGTCTTAGAAAGGGCCTCAATCAAGGGGGCGTTTTCTAAGACACGGTTTTCGGATCGGGAGGCCGCCTTCGGGACGGTGGCCATGAATTGATCCGGACGTGTTGTCTCGATTGTGCAAGATGCCGGGGCCCGACGGTGTCTTTGCCCGCTGAGAACATCGAAAGGTGACATCTGACATGGCTCAAACGTTCCTTGGCCAGAAACGTCTTCGTAAATACTACGGCAAAATCCGCGAAGTGCTGGAGATGCCGAACCTTATTGAGGTACAGAAATCTTCTTATGATCTTTTCCTGCGCTCCGGCGATGCAGAGCAGCCCACAGACGGCGAAGGCATCAAAGGCGTGTTCCAGTCGGTTTTCCCGATCAAGGATTTCAACGAAACCTCCGTTCTGGAGTTCGTGAAATACGATCTGGAAAAACCCAAATACGACGTCGAAGAGTGTATGCAGCGCGACATGACTTACAGCGCGCCGCTGAAGGTCACTCTGCGTCTGATCGTGTTTGATGTCGACGAGGACACCGGCGCGAAATCGGTAAAAGACATCAAGGAACAGGATGTCTTCATGGGCGATATGCCTTTGATGACACCGAACGGCACCTTCGTCGTAAACGGGACCGAGCGTGTGATCGTATCCCAGATGCACCGCTCGCCCGGTGTGTTCTTTGACCACGACAAAGGCAAGACCCACTCTTCGGGCAAGCTGCTGTTTGCCTGCCGCATCATCCCGTATCGCGGCAGCTGGCTGGACTTTGAATTCGATGCCAAAGACATCGTTTTCGCCCGTATCGACCGTCGCCGCAAGCTGCCTGTGACCACCCTGCTGTATGCGCTGGGTCTGGACCAGGAAGCGATCATGGACGCGTATTACAACACCGTGTCCTACAAGCTGGACAAGAAGAAGGGCTGGATCACTCCGTTCTTCCCCGAACGTGTGCGTGGTACACGCCCGACCTATGATCTGGTCGACGCCAAATCCGGTGAAGTGATTGCCGAAGCGGGTAAGAAAGTTACCCCGCGCGCAGTCAAGAAGCTGATCGACGAAGGCACCGTCACCGACCTGCTGGTTCCGTTCGATCACATCGTTGGCAAATTTGTCGCCAAGGACATCATCAACGAAGAAAACGGCGCGATCTATGTCGAAGCCGGTGATGAGCTGACCCTGGAATATGACAAAGACGGCGACCTGATTGGCGGCACCGTCAAAGAGCTGATCGATGCAGGTATCACCGACATCCCGGTTCTGGACATCGACAACGTCAATGTTGGTCCGTACATGCGCAACACCATGGCTCAGGACAAGAACATGAGCCGCGAAACCGCATTGATGGACATCTACCGCGTCATGCGTCCAGGCGAGCCGCCCACCGTCGAGGCTGCGTCGGCCCTGTTCGACACGCTGTTCTTCGACAGCGAGCGTTATGACCTGTCTGCCGTTGGCCGCGTGAAGATGAACATGCGCCTGGCTCTGGACGCGCCTGACACCCTGCGCACCCTGCGCCGCGAAGACATCGTGGCCTGTATCAAAGCGCTGGTGGAACTGCGTGATGGCAAAGGCGACGTGGACGATATCGACCACCTCGGCAACCGCCGTGTGCGTTCGGTCGGCGAACTGATGGAAAACCAGTACCGCGTTGGCCTGCTGCGCATGGAGCGCGCGATCAAAGAGCGTATGTCGTCGGTCGAGATCGACACCGTCATGCCTCAGGACCTGATCAACGCGAAACCGGCTGCGGCTGCTGTCCGCGAATTCTTCGGCTCGTCGCAGCTGTCGCAGTTCATGGACCAGACCAACCCGCTGTCGGAAGTTACGCATAAACGCCGTCTCTCGGCGCTTGGCCCCGGTGGTCTGACGCGTGAGCGTGCGGGCTTTGAGGTGCGCGACGTACACCCGACCCACTATGGCCGGATGTGCCCGATTGAAACGCCGGAAGGTCCGAACATCGGTCTGATCAACTCGCTGGCCACCTTCGCCCGCGTGA
>NZ_JBXWSB010000178.1:0-6882 GCF_059613205.1 Ruegeria sp. BHSB064 | reverse complement strand
TGATCAGGCCGCACGCGGATACACTGGCCAAAGCCAGAACAACAACAAGGGTTTTAGTGGCCTTCATATGTTCCCTCTTTGTAGTCTTATCCGCCATTTCACCATCAAAACGCCGCCACCAAGGCCATTAGGCCGATCACAAACATGCAGGCCCAGCCCAGTACATACAGAATGGACCGCAGACCGCTGTTCGGTTTGCCGATACCCTTGAGATGCACCACCAGCATGAGCACGCGCGCAACCAATGCAATTGACGCCAGAAGGTTGACCCAGAACGGGCCAGCCCCCAGCAAAACTGCCGCCACAACAACCGTCAGAAACGCCGGAAGTGTTTCGGTTCCGTTCAGGTAAGCACGGTTCAGACGATAGGCTTGATCCCCATAGTCCTGATCGGGTGTTGCACCCGGTGCGAGTCCTTTGCTTTGCTTGGCCAGTGCCGAGAACGGGGCCAAAAACAAAACAACCAATGTGAACAGCACAACCGAAGCAATTGCGTGGGAGTATTCAGCAAATACGTCCATTGGGTTTACTCCGCAGCCATCGCACCCATGCGGCCCGATTTCTGGGCCTTGATGCGGTCTTCGATCTCTTCGCGGAAGTTACGGATCAGGCCCTGGATCGGCCAGGCGGCTGCGTCGCCCAAGGCGCAGATCGTATGGCCTTCGACTTGTTTGGTCACGTCGAACAGCATGTCGATCTCTTCCAACTCGGCCTCGCCGCGCACAAGACGGTCCATGACCCGCATCATCCAGCCGGTGCCTTCCCGGCAGGGCGTGCACTGTCCGCAGCTTTCGTGCTTGTAGAATTTCGACAGCCGCCAGATCGCCTTGATGATGTCCGTCGACTTGTCCATCACAATAACCGCAGCCGTACCAAGGCCCGAGCCCAGATCATTGCGCAGATAATCAAAATCCATAATCGCGTCGCGCATGTTCTCACCACGCACGCAGGGAACAGAGGACCCGCCCGGGATAACCGCCAACAGGTTGTCCCAACCGCCACGAATACCGCCGCAATGTGTCTCGATCAGGTCTTCAAAGGAAATCGACATCGCCTCTTCAACGACGCACGGGTTGTTCACATGGCCCGAGATCGCAAACAACTTGGTGCCCGCGTTGTTCTGACGGCCAAAGCCTGCGAACCAATCCGCGCCACGGCGCAGGATGGTCGGCACGACAGCAATGGATTCTACGTTGTTCACCGTGGTCGGGCAGCCATAAAGCCCCGCACCCGCCGGGAACGGAGGTTTCATCCGCGGCATGCCCTTCTTGCCCTCAAGGCTTTCGATCAGCGCGGTTTCCTCACCACAGATATAGGCCCCGGCCCCGTGATGCAGGAAGATATCGAAATCCCAGCCCGATCCAGCGGCGTTCTTGCCCAAAAGACCAGCGTCATACGCCTCGTCGATTGCCGCCTGCAACGCCTCGCGCTCGCGGATGTATTCACCGCGCAGGTAGATGTAGCAGGTATGCGCATTCATCGCGAAAGACGCGATCAGACAGCCTTCGATCAGAGTATGCGGATCATGGCGCATGATCTCGCGGTCTTTGCAGGTGCCGGGTTCGGATTCATCCGCGTTCACCACCAGATAAGCCGGGCGTCCGTCGCTTTCCTTGGGCATGAACGACCACTTGAGGCCCGTCGGGAAGCCCGCGCCGCCGCGACCGCGCAGACCCGAGTCCTTCATCGTCTGGATGATCCAGTCGCGGCCCTTTTCGATCAGGCCAGCAGTGCCGTCCCAATGCCCGCGGGCCTGTGCGCCTTTCAGCGTGCGCTCATGCATCCCGTAGATGTTGGTAAAGATCCGGTCCTGATCCTTCAGCATCGCGTGTTACCTTCAGCTGTCCTGACGCATGCGCCAGAGTTGAAAAATGTTGACGCCTGCATAGATGAAACCCGCCAAAGCAGCGAGATCAAACAGCAGCGCGTGCCGGGTCGTCAAACCCAGCGCGGGGCCGATGAACAGGTTCATGGCAAGCCAAATCAGCATGGTCACAGCGATGACCACTCCGATATGTCGGCCCTTGCGGGCTATGGCCTGTTCCTTTTCTTTGTCCATCTTACCCTGATGCCCCGGACGGGCACCGTCGTTTAGCCTTCGTAGGTGCCGTCTTCTTTGGCACGTTTGGCAAATTCGGTCTCTTCACCTGCAGCCAGCTTGGCGGCCTGTTCGATCCAGCCGTCGCGTTCGATCCGGCCCTTGAACTTCAGGCGTGCATCCACCCAGGCCACATGTTCGGGTGTCCAGGCGGCGATCTGGTCGTAGTGATAGAAACCCAGCTCATTCAGTGTTTCTTCCAGCTTCGGTCCGACGCCTTTCAACAGCTTGAGGTCGTCCGGCAACCCGCCGCGCGCCGCGGTCAGCGTTTTGGGCGCGTCTTCCTTGACAGCTTCCGGCTCAGCCTTGGCTTTCGCTTCTTCCGCCTGTTTCACCGCCGGTTTCGCGGGTTCGGGCGCTTTAGGAGGCTTGGCCGCAGCGGAAGCCCCAGCCTGCTTGCCATCCTTGCCCAACCAAGGCGTCAGGATCGGCACTTCGGTGCCGTCGATGCGCTTGACCGTGTCGCCCAGATCCGACGCCAGTTCAACGCTTGCGTTGTATTTCGGCTTGCCTGCCTCATATTCGGTCAGGCTGCTCAACCCCTTCAACGGCTCAGCCGCATAACGCCCGTTCTGGGGTCCGGGTGTCGGCACCTTGCCAGCGGCCAGATCATCGATGATCTTGCCAAAACTCTCAGCCGTCAGGTCTTCGTAATAGTCCTTGCCGATCTGCGCCATGGGCGCGTTGGTGCACGAGCCGAGGCATTCCACCTCTTCCCAGCTCAACTTGCCATCAGCGGACAGCACATGCGGCTTGGCGGCAATCTTTTCCTTGCAAACTGCAATCAGATCCTCGGCCCCGCAGATCATGCAGGAGGTCGTGCCGCAGACCTGAATATGCGCCACCGATCCAACCGGTTGCAGTTGGAACATGAAGTAGAAGGACGCAACCTCAAGCACGCGAATATAGGCCATGCCAAGCATGTCGGCGACGGATTCAATCGCCGGACGGGACAGCCAGCCTTCCTGCTCTTGCGCGCGCCACAGCAGCGGGATCACCGCGCTGGCCTGACGGCCTTCGGGGTATTTGGTCATCTGCGCTTCGGCCCACTGCTGGTTGGCAGCGGTGAAGGCGAAGCTTTCGGGTTGTTCGGGATGAAGGCGGCGGAGCATTAGCGGTCAATCTCTCCAAATACGACGTCCATGGTGCCGATGATGGCGGCGACGTCGGCCAGTTGGTGGCCTTTGGCAACGTGGTCCATGGCTTGCAGGTGCAGGAAGCCCGGCGCGCGCAGTTTGGCCCTGTAAGGCTTGTTGGTGCCGTCGGCGACCAGATAAACGCCGAACTCGCCCTTGGGGGCCTCGACAGCGGCATAGACCTCGCCTGCGGGAACGTGGAAACCTTCGGTATACAGTTTGAAGTGATGGATCAGGCTTTCCATCGAGGTCTTCATGTCCGAGCGTTTCGGCGGGGTGATTTTGCCACGGGCCAGAACATCTCCGGGACAGTCACGGATTTTGGCGATGGCCTGACGGATGATCAGCAGCGACTGGCGCATCTCTTCCATGCGGACGAGGTAACGGTCATAGCAGTCGCCATTCTTGCCGACGGGGATTTGGAACTCGAACTCGTCATAGCATTCATAGGGCTGCGCACGACGCAGGTCCCATGCGAGGCCAGATCCACGTACCATTACGCCCGAAAAGCCGTATTTCTGAATGTCATCTTCGGTCACGACGCCAATGTCGGCGTTGCGCTGTTTAAAGATGCGGTTTTCGGTCAGTAACCCGTCAATGTCATCCAGAACGGCGGGGAATTCGTGGCTCCACGCCTCGATATCATCCAGCAGTTCGGGCGGCAGGTCCTGATGCACACCGCCGGGGCGGAAATAGGCGGCGTGCAGGCGGGCACCACAGGCGCGCTCATAGAACACCATCAGCTTTTCGCGCTCTTCAAAACCCCAGAGCGGCGGGGTCAGCGCGCCGACGTCCATCGCTTGCGTGGTCACGTTCAGCAGGTGGTTCAGGATACGCCCGATCTCGGAATACAGAACCCGGATCAGCGAGCCCCGGCGCGGCACCTCGACACCGGTCAGCTTTTCAATCGCCAGACACCAGGCATGTTCCTGATTCATCGGCGCCACATAGTCCAGACGGTCGAAATACGGCAGGTTCTGCAGATACGTCCGGCTTTCCATCAGCTTTTCGGTACCACGGTGCAGCAGGCCGATATGCGGATCGCAGCGTTCGACGATCTCACCGTCCAGCTCGAGCACAAGGCGCAGAACCCCGTGCGCCGCAGGGTGTTGCGGGCCGAAGTTGATGTTGAAGTTGCGGATCTTCTGTTCTCCGCTCAGCGCGTCCGTGCTGCCGTCATCGTATCTTGAGCCGTCCATCACCGCCCTCGTTTCTTCTTCGCTTCGGCCCGAACCCGGACCTTTTCGGCCTCGGCCGCCTTGGCAGCAGCCCCAGCAAGCAAAACTCCAAGCGCTCCGAGCATGATCAGTTCTCCCAACATCTCAGCAACGCTCCATCATCAGTGTCAGCTTTCCTGCTTTTCATCGCCCGGAAGGATGTAATTCGCACCTTCCCACGGGGACATGAAATCGAACTGACGGTATTCCTGCACCAGGCTGACCGGCTCGTAGACCACACGCTTTTGCGCCTCGTCATACCGTACTTCGGTGTAGCCGGTGGTCGGGAAATCCTTGCGCAGCGGATAGCCGCGGAATCCATAGTCGGTCAGGATGCGCCTCAGATCCGGGTGGCCTGAGAACAGGATGCCGAACATGTCGAACACCTCACGCTCGAACCAGTTGGCCGAGGGGTGAACGTTTACAATCGACGGCACCATATCCTCTTCCCGGATCGAGACCCGCAGGCGGATGCGCTGGTTTTGGTACATCGACAGGAAGTGGTAAACCACGTCGAACCGTTTGGCCCGTTCGGGATAGTCCACACCGGTAATGTCAACCAGGGTCGAGAACTTGCAGTTCTGGTCGGTCTTGAGAAATTCGATGAATTCCATGAGGTTCGACGGGGCCACATCGACGTTCAACTCGCCATGGGTCACATCCCATGACAGAACGCAATCCGTGCGCTTCAGCTCTAACTGCGCGCCAAGTTCCTTGAGTGCTTCACTCATTGCGGCCCTCCTGCAGAACTTCGTCATAGAACGTTGCTTCTGCGTCGTAAGACTTGAAAAACTTCGCCATAAAGTCGGGCATAACCGTCTTGGCTGCTTCCTTACCCGCAAAAGCAGCTATGGCTGCCATGTCGCGCCACTTGGTAAGAACAATAACATGGCAGGGGTCTTGATCGCGTCGAACAAGGAAAGACACGCTTTTGAACCCATCTACGGCTCGCATTCCGGGCAGCGCACGTGCCCGAAAGGTATCGACCCACTCATTAACATCGTTCCGGGCGACCACAGCTTCCCAGCGTCTTACAACCACATCACTCATCGCACAATCGTCCCAGTGCGGCGGATTTTGCGTTGCAACTGCATCAGACCATAAAGCAGCGCCTCAGCGGTCGGAGGACAGCCGGGCACGTAAATGTCCACAGGCACAACACGGTCACATCCACGCACAACCGAATAGGAATAGTGGTAATACCCACCACCGTTGGCGCAGGATCCCATCGAGATCACGTAACGTGGCTCGGGCATCTGGTCGTAAACCTTGCGCAACGCAGGGGCCATCTTGTTGGTCAGCGTCCCCGCCACGATCATCACATCCGACTGGCGCGGGGATGCACGTGGTGCGATGCCGAACCGTTCGGCGTCATAGCGCGGCATCGAGGTATGCATCATCTCAACCGCGCAGCAAGCCAGACCAAAGGTCATCCAGTGCAAGGAACCGGTGCGGGCCCAGTTGATGATGTCCTCGGTCGAGGTCAGCAGGAATCCTTTGTCCTGCAGTTCAGCGTTCAGGGCCTGAGTGGCGACTTCCTTGTCGACACCGGCAGTGTTTGCGCCTGTCATCACTCCCATTCCAGGGCCCCTTTCTTCCATTCATAGGCAAAGCCAATGGTCAGAACGCCCAGGAACACCATCATGGACCAGAAGCCTACATCGCTGATGTCCTTGAAGCCAACGGCCCAGGGAAACAGGAAGGCGATTTCAAGATCGAAGATGATGAAGAGAATCGACACCAGGTAAAACCGAACATCGAACTTCATCCGCGCATCGTCGAAGGCGTTGAACCCACATTCATATGCGCTGACCTTTTCGGGGTCGGGATTGCGGACGGCCAGAACCACAGCGGCCAGAATCAGGACGATCCCAAGGCCCACGGCAACGGCCAGAAACACCAGAATCGGGAGGTACTCCCGCAGCAGGTCTTCCACGAATAGCTCCTTTCCTGCGCATGTCCCAAAAGGGTGCGCCGTCAATTGGCGTGTTGACTGGACATTCTCTATCCCTGCGGGGTCAGGTGGTCAACCGAACACAATGCCCCACGACATCAAACATGCACTTGACAGCGCGGCATAGAATCGCAGCGCAGGCGTTCAAGAACAAATCAGCCCAGACCGTTTACCCCGTGTTGCTCCAGGATGGGCTACGTTTCTCAAAAAACGCCGAAATCCCTTCCCGCGCCTCTTCGGTTTCCCACCGTTCGACCAGCGCATGTATGGTCTGATCGATCACAGCATCGTCAATGCGCGGCCCGAGGCTCTGAACAAGCGCTTTGGCCGAGGCAACAGCCCCTGGTGCGCAGGTCAGATAGGGGCGAATTTCCGCCTCGACAGCGGCTGACAATTGATCCGCAGGCACACTTCGCGCCAACAATCCCAGATCAACGGCTTCGGCGGCATCAAACAGACGAGCCGACATAAAAACGC